>QHBQ01000323.1:1011-4282 GCA_003243865.1 Candidatus Chloroheliales bacterium
GCGGCTAACTTGGAGGTAGTCGCTTTGAGGATGCGACCGCCGCTGTCCACTACGAAGCGGAGAATGCGCGGCAGGAGCGCGCCATTGTCGGTGCGGACGTTCTTGCGTAGGGTGACAGTGTAGTGAGGCGTGGAATGGTTGGCTGCAGCAGAGCGCCCTGCTGGGCGGCTAGGCGCAGCAGCGACCGTATAGTCAGGGCGACGCTCGTGCACTTCGTTCGCTTTGGTCTGTTCGGTGGTGGGCTTGCCCTTCACCTTGTTCATCATCTCCGCGCTGGCACCATGCGCCCGCCGGGCCTGCACGCTGCACTCAGCGTCGAGCAGGTCAGGGCAATGCTGGGCCACATACTGTTGCACCTGCTCAAGCAGTTGTGGCGCGACTTCTGTTCTCTGCATATCACTCATAATAGCATCTCCTAACCGAAAGGGTGTCTCTTTGAACACCGGCTGTCCAATAACATGATAACCGATATTCGCGGGTTTGTCAATAGGGGGTTGAAATCAGAACGCCCGCAAGGTAGGGTCGCCGTAGAGGACGAATTCCAGCAGGGTCTTGTCGTCGTCATCGTCGAGCGCGCCGTGCTGCTGCAGCATGGTGCTAGCGTAATCGCGGCGAGCTTCGACCAGGGCGCGGCCAGCGGTGAGGCCGTTGTAGAGATGCTCGAAGAAGAGGACAGTGAGCAGGTCGGCCTCGAACAGCGGTGGGTCAGACCGCCCGTAGGAGGTGACAGTCGAGCCAACGAATACCGCCGCGCCGGTGGCGAGGAATGACAGGCAAATCGCCGCGTTGGTCGCCTTGCCGCTGATGTACGCGCCGTAGCACGCCTCGCTGAACACGAATGGGGCGGACAGGCTGATGATGTGTTCGTTGGCCTGCAACTGGTCGGGGCGAAGCGCCACCGGAAAGGTGGTCGGCGTGGTCGCCACCAGCGGCACGCTCTGGCCGAACCAGGGGCTGCTGTCAACCACCCCATGCAGGTTGAAGAAGAGGAAGCGGTTCTGCAACCACTTGGTCTGAAACTCGTGAGCAATGGTCGGTGGGCAGATGCGCAAGTCTTCGCCGCCCGCGATGCGGGTAACGGTCTGATAGATGAGGCGGGAGGAGTTCTGCCAGATCTCAGCAGCATAGCCAAAGCCGCGCTGGTTGCGAGCGGCGGGCAGCGGCACCGCGCTGGGGTTTTGATGCACGTCCGCGGCCCTCTTCGGCGGGCGAGAGGCGGGGGACGTGGCCCTGCTGGCGCGTAGGCCCTTGTCGGCGCGGCGGGTGGCGAATGGGCGCAGCCAGCCGGGGCGGGCGGGCAGGGCGGCACTTTCGGGAGCGGGCTGCTTCGGCGGGGGCGGCGATGGCACGGTGCGGGTTTTGACCGCAGTTTGCAGCGCCCGCAATAGCGGGGTGGCGTCGGCTGGTTCGGCGTCGGGCATACGGCCCACATAGCGGTCGGGAACCAGGTTGTCGCTGCCGCGCACGCCATAGGGGTTGTCGGACAGCACCGCCTCGTCAACGTCGAGTACCGGGTTATCGAGAGCAAAGAAGGGAACGATGTTGGGGCCACCGAGGATGAGCAAGTGTTCGATACGTTGCCCGCGCGCTTCGATAGCGTTGAGCAGATTGCGGATGGCGTGGGCTTCGTCCTGGGCGGGAATTGGGCCGCTGACGGTTATCGGCTCCAGGCCAAGTGGGGCGAGGCTGGCAGCGTCGTCAACATAGATAAAGTATGGGTACTGAGTGCGATTGTCGGCCAACCAGGTTTGGTACAGTTGCTTCGCGTTGGCGAGGATGCTGGCAAGGCCGGTTTCGCCGTACTTCGCCAGTAGGCGGGTGCGGTTGGTGATGATTAGGTTCATGCCGCCCGCACCTCACTCGTCCCACTGGCCTGCTCGTGCAGCACAATAGCAATCGCGCCCAGCAAGCCCACCTGATCGCCCAGATGGGCGGGCAGGATCTCCACCCCAGCGGCAATGGCCGGGATGGCCCGCTCGGCCACGGTGCGGCGGATGGGGTCGAACAGCAGGGCACCGAGGTGGCTGACCCCACCGCCAATGATTACCAGTTGGGTGTTGAACAGATGCAGCAGGTTGACGATGCCGACCCCCATGTAGAAGCCTGCGCGGGCGATGATCGCTTGCGACTCGCGTTCGCCGCGCTCGGCAGCTTCCTGTACCAGCCGCGCGGTGACATAGGCGGAGCGTTGCTCGGCCAGTTCGCTCAGGATGGGGGCGCGGCCCTCGGCCACCAACGCCGCGCCGTAGCGGGCAATCGCGGTGCCGCTGGCAAGCACCTCCAGGCAGCCGACGTTGCCGCAGTTGCAGCGTGGCCCCTCGGCCTCGATGGTCATGTGGCCGACCTCGCCGCCCATCCCTCGCGCGCCGACGAACAGCTTACCGTCAATGATGATGCCGCCGCCTACCCCCGTGCTGACCGTGATGTAGATCATGTTGCGAACCTGTTCGTGGATGCCAAACAGGTACTCGCCGACCGCCGCCGCATTCGCGTCGTTGGCAAGGTAGACGGGCAGGCCGAGCCGCTGGCGCATGATTTCGCGCAGCGGCACACCATCCATATCGAGCAGGTTGGGTGGCGAGTAGAGCGTGCCGCTGAACGGGTCAATCGGCCCCGGCGCGCCGATGCCAATCCCCGCGATGCGGCTGGGGTCTACTCCGCTCATCATCTCGCGGGCAACCCGCTCGATACGGTCAAGCACCACGTCGCGCCCCTGCTGCGCCTCGGTGGGCAGGGTGGCGTGGCGCAGGATTCGCCCGCTGGCGTCGCTCAACCCGCTCATAATCTTGGTGCCGCCGATGTCTATACCGATCACCAACTGGCCGTTCACCGGCAGCGCATTCGCCGCGCTCATCTCCACCCTCTGCACCGCCATCGCCAAAGCGCCATCCTCCCCTCCTCTTGTGCTTACCCGGTAGGGTTTGTGGCGCATAGTATAGCGCGCGACGGCGGGCTTGTCAATTCGCACGTACACTACGGGCATTGCTTGACACTGTACAGCGAATAAGTTACTATACCCTCACAGCGGGGAACGGCGTAGCAAGCTGACGGCAAAAAGCAGGAGTGATTCCGACTACAATTCTATGAGCGAACAGAGATACAGTGATGTCGCCGCCGTGATCCTGGCAGCGGGGCTGGGGACGCGGATGAAGTCGCGGCGGCCAAAGGCGCTGCACGAGCTGGCGGGCAGGCCGCTGCTCGGCCATGTGCTGGCCGCGCTTGCGCCGCTGGCGGTGGGCCGAACCGTTGTGGTGGTGGGGCATGGCGCGGA
>QHBQ01000484.1 GCA_003243865.1 Candidatus Chloroheliales bacterium
AGCCTCGGCCTGCTAGTCTGGCTGCAGGCTCGCCATCTGCCAATTGTGGTCAACTACCAGACCGAACTGAGCGACTTTGCCCGCGCCACTCTGCCCAGCCCGCTGCGTAATCCCGCCAGCAGGTTGATTGACCGCCTCACCGCCTTCATCTTCAACGACCGCGCGGTGCGAGCCGTGCTTGCCACTCGCGCCAGTTTCGCCTACCTGCACCGCATCGGGGTGCGCGACGACAAGCTCCGCCCCATCCAGCGTGGGGTGGACACCGCGATGTTCCACCCCACCAAGCGTAGCGCCGACCTCCGTCGCATCCTCGCCCCCAACGGCGAGGATATTGTTTTGTATGTCGGGCGGCTTGCCTTCGAGAAGAACCTGTCACTGCTGGCCGAGGTGAACCAGCGGCTGCTAGCGCGGCAGCAGCGGGGCGAGCTAGCGCCATTCCGCTTCATCATCGTCGGCGGTAACGACAACCGCAGTGTGGTCGAGCGGATCAAGGCACACTTTGCTACCCAGTCCAACGTCAGCTTCACTGGCCCGCTGGTGGGCGAGGAACTGGCCACCCACTACGCCAGCGCGGACCTATTCGCCTTTCCCGCGCTACATGAAACTTTCGGTCAGGTGGTGCAAGAGGCGATGTCGTCTGGCCTGCCCGTCGTCGCAATAAATAGCGGCGGCCCCGCCAACATCGTGCAGCCCGCGCTGACTGGCTACCTGTGCGACCCCGACCGGGCCGCCGAGGATATGACTGACTATCTTGCCAGTTTGTTGCGCGACCACGCCAGTCGCGCCACGATGGCCGCTGCCGCCCGCCAGTTCGCCGCGCAACGCTCGTGGGATGATGTGAACCAGCAGATGCTCGCTGTACTGATTGAGAGTGCAGGGTTGTATGAACCCCTCGATATCGGTTCTTGAACAGCAATTACCGTTGATGGAGCTTCAGGGGGTCTGGGGGTAAGTTCCCAGCTAAGGAGGGATGAACCATGAGTGTCAACCCCAACCAGGCAAGAAGGGCAATCCCACTGACCGCAATGGTGACGCGGCCAGTCCGCTGCGTCGTGCCTGACCACGCCCGCACCCTGGCCGCATATATCTCCAACATCATCAACCCAATTATCGTCATCGTGCCGACCATCATCCTGGCTGGCTTCTACGGCAGCCGCGACTTCGGCGCGGGCCTGCTCTGGACCGCGATTGCCCTGCTCAGTCTATGCATCATCCCGGCCAGCTATGTAATCATCGGAGTTAAACGCGGCACCCTCAGCGGCCTGCATCTGTCCAGCCACCGCGAGCGCACCGGCCCGATTGCCGTCTCCCTCATCAGCGCGGTGATTGGGGTGGTGATGCTCGCGCTGCTCGGTGCCAGCTCGCTCTTCCTCGCGGTAGTTTACAGCGGGGTGTTGACCAGCCTGGCGCTGGCCGCCTTCACCCTGCTTTGGAAGGTCAGCTTCCACAGCGCGGGTATCACCGGCATGGTGGTGACGAGCGTGTGGCTAGTGGGGGCGCTGGCTCTGCCGCTGCTCGCACTCATCCCGGCAGTCGGCTGGGCGCGGGTCAAGCTGGGGGCGCACACCATCGGCCAGGTGCTGGGCGGCGCGGCGGTGGCGGCGGTGGTGGTCACGCTGGTGATGGCGATGGCGCGGTGAGCGGGCGGTTAATCCAGCCCAATAGACCACATCTCCTCGACATCGCGGCGCGAGTAGCACTGGAAGGCAACCATTGTGCGCGTGGCGATGATATCGGCGATGGCGGCGAAGCGGCTGGTGACAACCTCGGCCAGCGCGTCGTATTGCTTCACCCGCAGGATCGCCACCAGGTCGTACTCGCCGGTCGCGGAATAGACCTCTTTCACCTCATCAATCTCCAGTAGCGCCTCCGCCGTCTGCTTGACCCGCTGGCGGGTGGCGTTGATCAGCACAATTGCGGTAATCATTCCTTCGCCTCCTCATTGGTGGACGCCCAGTTCAGCGCTCTGACCAGGTCGCTCAACTCGCCATTGGCAACTGCTCTCTTGTTGACGATGTAATCAACATGAGCCTGGGTCTGGCTGCGCTCCTTGGCGAACGGTTCGCTAGCGCTTACCAGGATGAGCGGCACCTGGCTGGTGCGCTCCACCGCCCGCATCGCCGCTGCCAGCTGCACCTCACTGCCGTCGCTCACGTTAAGATCAATAATCATCAGGCTGGGGGTGGTCTGGTTGATCATCGCCGCCGCTTCGGCTGGGTTGCTGGCGCAGATCACCACGTGACCCTCGCGCCTCAGCGTCGTGCTGATAGTCTCGCGGACGTCATCATCATCGTCCAACACCATCACCGGTTTAATCCCTACCTGAGGGGTAGAGGTCTCGGCGTTGATGCGCCAGTTGTCCGTCACCGTAGTGTCGCGGTCGTCAGTTTGCGGTGGGGTCATCGCCGCTATCATCCTCTGCTCGCTCTCGGCGAGCGAGGCAACTTGGGCAGGCAGTGGTTCATCGGAAGGTGGCTGCTCCCCGAACGCTGGGGTCAGAATTCGTTTGCTGCGCACTTGCTCCTCGGCATCATCGCCGTCCTCATTGCTATCCAGTATGCGCAGATCGCCACTAGGCAGCTTCAGGGTGTTGCCCATAATGCGGGCGGTCTCCCACTCTACCTGTCCCTCCCGTCTGATCTCCTCGCGCCAGACTGCCTCCTCGATGATACTGCGTTGCGCCTGCGGCTCGACCAGCGGCAGAGTAACGGTGAAGGTGCTGCCCTGGCCGAGGCCATCACTCCACACCCCGACCGTGCCGCCCATCATGTTCACCAGACGGCGGGTGATCGCCAACCCCAGGCCGGTGCCGCCATGCTGCCGCGTGGTCGAACTATCCACTTGGCGGAACTCGTCAAAGATAGTCTGGTAGTCACTCTCTTCCAGGCCGATGCCGGTATCCACTATAGTCATCGCCCACAACTCACCTACCGGCCTGACCTTGACCGTGACTGAGCCAGCGTCGGTGAATTTGACTGCGTTCGCCACCAGGTTGAGCAGCACCTGCTGCAAGCGCTGCCGGTCGCCAATCAACTGGCGGGGCAGCAGCGGGTCAATTTCAGAGCTCACCACCACCCCTTTCTGCTGCGCCTCGGTCTCCACCATGCTGAGAGTGATTTCCACCAGTTCGCTGGGAGAGAACACCTGATCGTTCAACTCGAAGCGGCCCGCCTCGATCTTCGACATATCAAGGACATCGTTGATCAGTTGCAGCAGGTTCCTGGCGTTACGTTGCACCTTGCCCAGCGCACCCGCCTGCTTGTCGCTCAGTTCGCCATATGTCCCTTGCAGCAACACCTCGGAGTAGCCGATAATCGAGTTGAGCGGAGTGCGTAGCTCGTGGCTCATGTTCGCCAGGAACTCGCTCTTCAGAGTGCTTACCACCGCCAGCCGCTCGTTGGCAACCTTCAGGTCGGTGTACAGCCGCGCCGTTTCCATCACAATCGAAGCCTGGCCTGCGAATAGGGCCAGCAGCCGCTCATCGCTCTCGTCGAAGGTGCGCTCACCGCGCTCACTCACCACATTCAGCACCCCGATCAGCTCCTCCTGCTTGCTCAACAGTGGCACGCCCACCATCGCGCCGAACTGCATTCCGTCGAAGTGGGCGGCGCGATCCTGCCAGCGGCTGTAATCGTTGACCCGCATCGCGCGGTGGTCCTGTGCCACCCGCCCGGCCAAGCCCTCGCCAATCTCCAGCGTCTCCCCCTTCTGGTCGGGAATCATGTTGTAGCTGGCGACTACTTCCAGGCGGTTGTGGGCGCGGTCATGCATATAAATCATTCCGCTGTGCGCGCTCAACAGCTTCACCGCCCGCTGGGTGATAACCGGCAGCAGTTGCCAGAGGTCGCGATGGTTGATGATGTCGTTTACGGTGCGGTAGAGAATCTCCTGCTCCGCCGCTCGCTGCTGCGTCTCACGGAATAGCCTGGCGTTGGCCATCGCGGTGACCAAATAATCACTGAGGATGCCGAACACTTGTAGGTCGTTGGCCGCCAGCGGCGAGCTGGCCTGCGCGTTGCCCGCCACCGCCACGCCGATCAGCTTGCCGCGGCTGACCAGCGGGATGAGAATGCCACTGTGCAGTTGCAGGCGCTGCAGCAGAGTTGCGCCCAGGGCGCTGCTCTCGCGATCGCACCAGATCGTGCGACGCTTGACCGTAAACATCGCCCAGTGTGACGCTTCGTCCTTGATGCTGATGCGCAGGTTCGGCTTGCTTCCATCCTTGTCCCGCTCTGCCCCTACCTCGGTGAATAGCTGGTCGCCCTCGCTCAAGAGGATGACACTGCGCTCAAAGCCGAACTCCTGTACCAGCGCGTCAGCCACCGCTTGCAGCATTTTGCGCTGCTGGAAGGCGCTGTTGATGCTTTCGATCACCCGCTGTAGCAGTAGTAGCTGCTGCGTATGCAGCGTAATTTCCATATCGTGGCCGTCGCCAAGCCAACCGTTCGCGCGCTTCTGGTTTGTCATGATTAATAGTTTAATTCTTGACTTGTGCTTTGTCAACATCCAGGGGGCTAAACTTATAGCTTACGCGGTTCAGCAGGGGCGAGCAACAGTTTGCCCTGCTGAACCGTGCCTGACTAAGGCTAAGGCGCAACTGCGTAACTCCTAACTTGCTCAAGGCGTGGTCACGCCCTTGTAGACAACCTGGGCCATCTCATCGCGGCGGATGGCGTTGTTGGGGCGGAAGGTGCCGTCATTGTAGCCACTGACGATGCCGCGCTGGCGTCCAGTCTCGATCACCACGTAGAATATGCTCGAGGGCGGCACATCAGTAAAGCTGGGCGTACCTGGAGTGGTTAGCGGATAGTGCGCGGCTAGCACTACCAGCTTGGTTAGCTCGGCGCGGGTGATCATGCGATTCGGCAGGAAGCAAGGGTAGACTGCGCCCGCCCGCTGGCAATTGGCCTGGTCATAGCCGTCGAGGATGCGCGCCGCGTAGCCGCTCTCGATAAACAGGTAGGCGAAGTAGCCCGGTGGCACGTCGCTGAAGGTGGGGGTGGCGGGCGTGGTGAAGGGCAGACCGAAAGCCAGAACGACGACCTTGGCGAACTGCCCGCGCGTAGCCGGAGCGGCAGGCGAGTAGTGAGTGCCATCGGTGCCAGTCACCGCCCCCTGGCAGTAGAGATACTGGATGGCAGGGCGGAATATGTTGCCGTTCAGGTCAACGAAGGGCAGTGGGCAGGGCGTGGCGGTACCCCCTGGCGTCGCCGAAGGCAGCGGCGTGTTGGTGGGTAGCACGGGCGTGTTGGTGGCTGGCTGCGGTGTGTTGGTGGGTGGCCGCGGCGTGCTGGTGGGTAGCACCGGCGTGTTAGTAGGTAGCTGCGGTGTGTTAGTAGGTGGTTGCGGCGTGCTGGTGGCAATCGTTGTCGGCGTATTGGTGGGTGGCTGTGGCGTGCTGGTGACAATCGCTGTCGGGGTGGCAGTGCCGACTGGGGTGCAGGTGGGGGTGGGCGCCGCGGTTGTGGTTAGGGTTGGGGTTGCGGTTGCGGCTAGGGTCGGGGTTGCGGTCGGCCCACTGATCGGGGTGAGGGTAGGCCCGCAACCGGGTGAAGCCGTTGGGCTGGGGGTTGTGGTTGACGTGTCCGTTGCAGCGGGCGTCGCCGCTACGCTCTGCCCGCTGCTTGGCGGGGCGCTGGCGGGCCCGGTTGCTCCTACCTGCATCACCGGACGCATGGCAAAGAGTAGGAGGAAGCTAACTAGCGCCATCACCAACAATCGGGTTGGCTTGCTACTTGTGTTCATCGCGTATTCTCCCTATCTCCTGGGCCGCAGCGTTGTTGTTTCCGTAGGGGCGCACGTCAGTGCGCCCTGGTAAATATCCCTACGGCGCCAAATCGAGGGCGTAAGCAATCGCCTGCTCAAGCTCCATCGCCGCGCCTGCCTGTGCGGCGGCTTCCCGTTCTGCCGCGCTCAACCGGTCGCGCAGGTGAGTAACAGTAAGGTCGTAGTCAGCCGACTCGGCTGCCTGTAGGGGAATGCCAATTGCCGTGCGCAAGGCTTGTGCCGCATTGAGTAGCCGAACGGCAACCAGCGGCTGGTGGGTTGCGACCACGACAGCAACCCCTTCGAGCGAGTAGGCAATGCCCCGCCGGTCGCCCAACTCCTGCTTCAACATTAGGCTCTGGCAGTAGAGTGAGTAGGCGCTGGCAAAGTCGCCCTGGTGGTAGATTACTCCGCCCAGGCTATCAAGCGCCTCGGCGGTTGCCTGCTTGTCGCGCAACTCCTGGGCCATACCCAAACACTCACCAAGCAGTTGTTGCGCCAGCGTGTAGTCGCCCTGGTCGGCAGCGAGGTTGCCCAGGTTGTTAAGCAGCACGATGATACTGCTCTCATCCGCCAACTCCCTGAATATCGTCAGCGCGGCTTCGTAGTGGGCGCGGGCGCTCTGATAATCGCCGCAA
>QHBQ01000284.1 GCA_003243865.1 Candidatus Chloroheliales bacterium
TTAACATATTTGAGCAGTTAGTTTGAAAATTATGTTGCAACAGTTCCTTGACGGTAAGTAGCAGCCCAGGCTATAATCGAGGGCAATCATTTGGGCGCAGATGTGCCTCTGTAAAGGAACTATCCCAGTGCATAATCCATCCCCCCGCCTGCTTCTGACCATCATTGTTCTTGCCGCGCTGCTGCCGCGTCTCGTCAGCGCGGATGATGCGCCACCCAGTGCGCGGCCTGCGCCCGCCTCACCTTTTGGCATGAACCTGTACATTACCGGCCTGGAACGCCCCCGCGCCGACCTCAAGCGGGTGGCCGCCAGCGCCACCGACCTCGGTGTGGGTTGGTCGCGCGAGGAACTTAGCTGGGCGAATATCGAACCACAGGAGGGGCGCTTCAACTTCTCGGTCTATGATGACCGCCTGGCAATGCTGCAACAGCAGGGCATCGGCGTGGTTGGAATGCTGCTGACCACGCCCTCGTGGGCCAGCGGGGTGGAGCAAACCCAGCCGGGTTGGTACTGGTATCCGCCCACCGACCCGGCCACCTATGGCCGCTACGTCGAGGCGACGGTGAACCACTGGAAGGATCGGGTGGCGGTCTGGGAGCTATGGAACGAGCCGGACAAGGCAGGAACCTGGCTGCCGCAGCCCAACCCTGCCGCCTACGCCGCGCTGCTATGGCAGGGCTATCAGGCGGTGAAACGGGCCGATCCAACCGCGCTGGTGATGGTCGGCTCGGTCTACGTCCACGACCGCAATAATGAGGGCCTCGCTTTTCTAAATCAGGTGGTGGCCGCCAGCAACGGGCAGCTAAACTTCGACATTCTCGGCGTGCATACCTTTATGACCGACCGCCAGCCGGAGGATGTGGCCCGCGACAATCCGGTGCAGAACCTACCTTATCGAATCACCGTCGCGCGTGAGTGGCTGGCGGCACACGGCGGGGCGAACAAGCCGGTCTGGGTGACTGAAGATGGCGAAAGCACCTGCGCCAACTGCGGCGGGAACGGGGTCAGCCCCCAGGTACAGGCGTGGCGGCTGCCCCGCCAGTATGTGCTGGCAATCGCCAACGGCGCGGGCAAGTTCTTCTACTTCCAGCTAAAGGACAAGTTCAACAACCCACCCAGCGACCTGTTCGGCAACATGGCGATTATTGACAACAACTGGCAGCCCAAGCCCGCTTACTACGCCTACAAGGCGATGACCGCTGCACTGGATGGCGCAACCTTCGTTGGCGGCGGGCCGCTGCTGCGCCAGCAGCCGGATCGCTGGCAGCCTGCATACGATCGCTATGAGTATATCTTCCGGCGCGGCGACAGCATCATCCATGTGCTGTGGCAGCGCGAGGATGTGCCACCCGCCGCCGCGAATGTCAGCTTGAGCCTGCCCAACGTGCGCGTGCTCGCCACCGACGGCAGCACCATTCCCACCACGCCGCAGGGTGGCAGCGTGCGAGTCGGCCTGAACGCCGCGCCAATCTACGTGGTCGAGCAGCCAAACCCATTGCCCAATGGAACGAGCCTCGACCCCGCCACTGACCCCACCTCGCCGACCGGCCTGCGGGTATCGAGCCGCTTCCAGGGCTTCTGGGCGAAATACGGCGGGCTGCCGGTCTTTGGCTATGCCATCAGCGGCGAACGCTACGAGCAGTCGCCCACCGATGGCAAGCAGTACACCGTGCAATGGTTCGAGCGGGCGCGCTTCGAGTGGCACCCGGAGTTCCTGGGCAGCGACAATTCTGTGGAGCTGGGGCTGCTAGGCAGACAAGTGACGGCGGGGCGCAACTTCCCCACCGTCGCGCCGTTCCAGTCCACCGCTGCTGCCTGGTACTTTGCGCCCACCAGCCATAGCCTGAGCGGGCGGTTCCTGCAATACTGGCAGGCGAGCGGCGGGCTGACCCTCTACGGCTACCCGATCAGCGAGCCGCTGACTGAGGCCAGCACTGACGGCAAAGGCTACACGGTGCAATACTTCGAGCGGGCGCGCTTCGAGTACCACCCCGAGAACCGCCCGCCCTACGATGTGCTGCTGGGGCTGCTGGGCAGGCAGTTGTACAAGCCTTGACCGGGTGTGATATGATTAGCATGTAGCGAAAGGGGTAAGCCCTATGTCCACCAACGTGCAAGAGCCAGCCACAACTGATGCGGAAACGCCGCAGCGGAACATCGCGATCAAATCAATCAAGCTGACCAACCTGCTCTCCTTCGGCCCGGACAGCGAGCCGCTGGAGCTTGGCCCGCTCAACGTGTTGATTGGCGCGAATGGGTCGGGGAAGTCGAACTTCATAGAAACACTTGCGCTTCTCAGAGCCGCCGCTCAAGGAAAATATGAGGAATACATAGACGAAGAAGGAGGGGCTGATGATTGGCTATGGAAAGGAGGGTCGAGCTCGAAAGCGGCTATAGAGCTTATTGTAAGTCTAGATGACGATGCAGCCGATAAGCAGGAGTTCCGCTACTATACGCCTTTTATAAGAGGGCAATCTGGCTCACTGATTATGGGCGACCCCGTATTTGAGCGCATAATTACTCCTGGACAGCTCGGTTCAGATAGGTACTCTACAGAGCATTCAGAGTATTCTGTGATAATGGCTGACCTAAAAAAGTTTAAGGAGCCAGTTGATCATTGGCTTAGTTCCATTGTTATATATAGAGATTGGGACTTTGGGCGTAAGTCAGATGCACGTAAGCCGAGGTATAACCCACGCAACTTTGACTACCTCGAAGAAGATGCCAGCAATCTTAGTGTTGTGCTGAAGAATCTGCTAACAACCAGCAGACCGTTTGCAGCTAGCATAGCCAAGTACCTAAAGTCTATATACGAAGACGCACATAGCGTTGATGTCAGGATAGTCCCTCAGGGTGTTCAACTCATTATGAACGAGGATGAATATTTTATCTCTGTTAATCGTCTCTCCAATGGGACGCTTCAATGGCTCGCATTGCTCACAGTCCTACTGCACCCAATACCGCCACCACTAATTTGCCTGGAAGAGCCAGAGCTTGGGCTACATCCTGACATAATCCCTACTCTGGCGAAGCTATTGCGGGAAGCATCAGAGCGGACGCAACTAATCGTCACTACCCACTCACGCGACTTGGTGGATGCCTTCACCAATACACCCGACGTAGTAGCGGTGTGCGAAAAGGAAGCCGGTGCGACAAAGATGCGCAGGTTGCCAAATAGGGATGAGCTAACAGCATGGCTTGACAAGTTTTCCCTGGGCGAGATGTGGAGCATGAATCTTCTTGGGGGGAACAGGTATTGAAGGTCAAAATCTACGTCGAAGGCGCTCCAACTGCTTACGCAAAGGCGCTCTGTCGTAAGGCGTTTCTAGGGTTCTTCGGAAAAGCACTTGCAGACTGCCAAATTACCGATCTAGAGCAGCAGCTTGAGATTGTCCCTTGCGGCGCAAGAGCTATTGATGTCTTCGGATTGGCAATTACCAACCCGCTCCCAAGAGACAAGCAAATGGCCCATATTTTGCTCGTAGATAGCGAAGTAGATTATGAGCCAAAGGGTTTTGCTCCTAAGCCTGATAAGGTCAAAGAGTTCCTGGTTCAGCGCGAAGGAGCAGATAATCGCAAAGTAATAGCCAAAGTCAGCAATGAACAGCTATTCCTGATGGTACATTGTATGGAGGCATGGTTCCTTGCCGACAAGGATGCACTGGAAGCCTTCTACGATAAGCGCTATTTTAAGAGGAACAAGTGGGTAGACAAGCCAGAAATTGAACTTAAGACAAAGAAAGAAGTGTTCAGGCTACTAGCCCAGGCAACTAAGGATTCGCCGAAAGGTCCGTATAGTGAGAGAACCAAGGTGGAACACGGATATCCACTGATTGAGAGCATTGACCCAAACAAGGTAGCAGACTGTTCTCCTCATTGTAATCGTCTTATAGAGAAGCTAAACGAACTGCTCTGCTAACCAAAATTGCGCCTAAAACAGCCCCTTCAGCTATTGACAACCGCAGCAAAATCCCGTATAATATGTGAGTTGGTAGAACATTTGTGCGATGGTAAGAGCGGTGAACCGAACAACGGCTGCCGCCATTGCACAGCACCTAAACCCTTAAAC
>QHBQ01000001.1 GCA_003243865.1 Candidatus Chloroheliales bacterium
AGCGCGAGGATGTGCCACCCGCCACCGCGAATGTCAACTTGAGCCTGCCCAGCGTGCGCGTGCTTGCCACCGATGGCAGCACCATTCCCACCACGCCGCAGGGGGGCAGTGTGCGGATCAGCCTGAGCGCCGCGCCAATCTACGTAATCGAGCAGCCAAACCCATTGCCTGATGGAACGAGCCTCGACCCCGCCACCGACCCCACCTCGCCGACCGGCCTGCGGGTATCGAGCCGCTTCCAGGGCTTCTGGGCGAAATACGGCGGGCTGCCGGTCTTTGGCTATGCCATCAGCGGCGAACGCTACGAGCAGTCGCCCACCGATGGCAAGCAGTACATCGTGCAATGGTTCGAGCGGACACGCTTCGAGTGGCATCCGGAGTTCCTGGGCAGCGACAATTCTGTGGAGTTGGGGCTGCTTGGCAGGCAGGTGACGGCGGGGCGCAACTTTCCCACCGTCGCGCCGTTCCAGCCCACCGCCACTGCACTGTACTTTGCGCCCACCGGCCACAGCCTGAGCGGGCGGTTCCTGCAATACTGGCAGGCGACCGGCGGGCTGACCCTCTACGGCTACCCAATCAGTGAGCCGCTAACCGAGGCCAGCACTGATGGCAAAAGCTACACGATGCAATACTTCGAGCGGGCGCGCTTCGAGTACCACCCCGAGAACCGCCCACCCTACGATGTGCTGCTGGGGCTGCTGGGCAGGCAGTTGTACAAGCCTTGACGGTATGTGATATGATTATGATATAGTGAAAGGGGTAAGCAATATGTCCACCGATGTGCAAGAGCCAGCCACAACTGACGCGCAAGCGCCACAGCGCAACGTCGCGATCAAATCAATCAAGCTGACCAACTTGCTCTCCTTCGGCCCGGACAGTGAGCCGCTGGAGCTTGGCCCGCTCAACGTGTTGATTGGGGCGAATGGGTCGGGCAAGTCGAACTTCATAGAAGTGCTTGCTTTGCTTGGCTCCATACCGGATGGCAGGATGCAAGATTATGTCACTGAATCAGGTGGGGAAAACCAGTGGCGTTGGAAGGGCGCATCTGACAGCCCATCTGCTGTAGAACTCACTGTCTTGCATGATGCTTGGATGCATGGGACATATAAGATGTATGAGACACACAAATGGATACACTACTCTTTGACCCTTAACCTTGACGATTTCTTCGGTGCTACTGTTTCTACTGAAGCCGTGCTTTCGGATGTGCAGGGAGTAGAAGATCGGCCCTTCTTCTACTACGTAAACGATGGTGAAGTGAAGAGACTTCATAGTAAAAATAAATCGGCAGCCGAGCAAAAGGACGGCTCCACAAACATTTCATCTTTCAGTTCCATCCTTGCTCAACTAAACAACTATGCTAGCTATCCTGAAATTACCGCTCTTAGCAGAACCTTCAAAGGGTTTAAGATCTATAGAGATTGGAGTTTTAGCCACACATCTCCAGTTCGCGCTCCACAGCGAACCACAAAGCCAGCGACGCTTCTAAACGAGGATGCCAGTAACCTAGTAACCGTACTTAACGCGCTATCTAACAACCGCAAGATTGAGGACAAGCTAAATAAGTACATAGAGGATTTCTATGCGGGGGCCAAAGGCGTTGGCATCGAGGTTCTTAGTGATTACATTCAGCTTGTACTCAAAGAGGATGACTTTGTCACTCCAGCCAGTCGCCTATCGGATGGTACACTAAAGTGGCTTGCGCTCCTAGCTGTGCTCCTAAACTCAGAACCCCCTCCACTCATTTGCCTGGAAGAGCCAGAGCTTGGGCTACATCCTGACATAATCCCTACTTTGGCAAAGTTGCTACGCGAAGCCTCAGAGCGGTCACAACTGATTGTCACTACCCACTCGCGTGACCTAGTAGATGCTTTCACCAGCACGCCTGATGTAGTAGTAGTATGTGAGAAGGAAGCCGGTGCGACAAAGATGCGCAGGTTGCCAAATAGGGATGAGCTAACAGCATGGCTTGACAAGTTTTCCCTGGGCGAGATGTGGAGCATGAATCTTCTTGGGGGGAACAGGTATTGAAGGTCAAAATCTACGTCGAAGGCGCTCCAACTGCTTACGCAAAGGCGCTCTGTCGTAAGGCGTTTCTGGGATTCTTCGGAAAAGCACTTGCAGACTGCCTGATTAGCGATCTAGAGCAGCTGCTTGAGATTGTTCCTTGCGGCGCAAGAGCTATTGATGTCTTCGGATTGGCAATTACCAACCCGCTCCCAAGAGACAAGCAAATGGCCCATATTTTGCTCCTAGATAGCGAAGTAGATTATGAGCCAAAGGGCTTTGCTCCTGAGTCTGATAAGGTCAAAGAGTTCCTGATTCAGCGTGAAGGGGCGAATAATCGCAAAGTAATAGCCAAAGTCAGCAATGAGCAGCTATTCCTGATGGTACATTGTATGGAGGCATGGTTCCTTGCCGACAAGGATGCACTGGAAGAGTTCTACGATAAGCGCTATTTTAAGAGGAACAAGTGGGCAGACAAGCCGGAAATTGAACTTAAGACAAAGAAAGAAGTGTTCAGGCTGCTAGCCCAGGCAACTAAGGATTCGCCGAAGGGCCAGTACAGCGAGAGAGCCAAGGTGGAACATGGGTTTCTGCTGATTGAGAGCATTGACCCAAACAAGGTGGCAGCCTGTTCGCTTCACTGTAATCGGCTGCTAGCAAGACTAAAAGAGCTGCTCTGCTGACGAAAATTGCGCCTAAAATATCCTACTCCAGCTATTGACAGCAGCGGCAAAATCCCGTATAATATGTGAGTTGGTAGAACATTTGTGCGACGACGAGAGCGGTGAACCGAACAGCGGCTGCCGCCATCGCACAGCACCTAAACCCTTAAAC
>QHBQ01000081.1 GCA_003243865.1 Candidatus Chloroheliales bacterium
CATATAGACTGGCCGGTCAACGTAGCCCAGGCCGCGCTGGGCGACGAACTGGAGCTACCCACCCTGGAGCCGGGCGGCATCACCTACATCAAGCAGCACATCGCGCCCGGCACCCAGCACGACAAGGTCATCCGCCTGCGCGACAAGGGCATACCCTACCTGCGCCAGACCGGGCGCGGCGACCTGCACGTTCACCTCAAGGTGCAGGTACCCACCGCCCTGAGCGACGAGCAGCGCGACCTGTTCGATAAGCTGGCCCGCAGCTTCGGCCACGAGGTCAACCCCCAGGGCGACAAGGGCTTCCTGGGCAGGATCAAGGATGTGCTGGGCGGCTAGCGCCGTAGTCGTTGGGGTGTAAGCTAGGGCTGTGTAGCGGTGGGTGGAACGGTGAAGTGGAAGACCCATGGACCGCTGATCTCCCATACTGCCGTTTTTTCACTCTCGCTGCTGTGTAGCGGTGAACTTACATTACTCACACTCAGCTGAACTATTGGGTTGGGTATCCAATCAAGACCACAGTACCAGATCCCCTCTATCTCCAGGTGCATATCTTCTACTCCTTTGTTGAGATAGGAGATGGGAATGCTGAATATGGAGATGTCAAGACCCTCTCTTCTCGTTAGAACCCCTGTTACAGAATCCGGACTATTTATTTTCAGTTTTACCCCGCAGATAAACTTAGTTAGGGCATACTTGTGTTTAGATTCGAAGACAGACATATGTATTTCTGTATTGATCGGGGATAGAACTACACGTTCGAGGTCCACATCAATAACGCCATAAGTGGCATACTGGGATACAGGTATGTTGATTATGGAAGCAGGCTTATCTTCCAGCACAAAGCGATAAATTTCTGCTACCGGCTCGGTTTCTTCACCTATGGCATTCCAGATCATCTCCTTCGGACCCTGAAAAGTGCGCCACCGAGGGCCTCCCTTTCTATCTAGCAGTTCATCGCCTACGTTTTTATCCACAAGAAGGGATACATCTATCTTCAGAACCTTCGTAGCAGAGATCGGTTCCTCAGAATCTCGCTCAAAGAATACTATAAATGATGGATGACCTTCGTAAATATCACACATATAACTGCCTTTATACCTATACAAGATACTATCATCCTCTATAACCATCACTCTGTGCCAGAGCTGCTGCTTACCATGATAGCCCGATACAGTAAATACAACAGCCAGATTTTGTTGATCTGAATACAAAAACCCCAGCACAACTGTTATGTCATTGATGCTTTGAGAAAGACTCACTGCCTTAAACAGACCCACACGTGTTGCATGAGCGGCTCTGCTATGAGACATCACTGTGGCTATATTTGTTGGCTTGTTTCTTAGAACTTCATTCATTATCATATCTCCATACGATACTTGCCCTAACTCTGAACGCGAGGGCCGCTTAATCTTGTTAAATGTAGTTGTGTTCAAAACAGCTGTAAGCAAAATCAGGGTTAGGGTGAATAGGATAGCTCAATGACTGGGTCGAAAAACACCTCTACTCCATCAGAGAAGGTTAGGAAGCCAGTCACATCGCCAGACCAAGCTTCATTGTTGTGCGCGGTAACAAGTGTGTTAGTTACCGCAAAACCCTTGCCACACCCCGGCCCCGCCTCGCATTCCCCATAATTCCAGTACGGTAGACTCCATGCATCGTCTCGTCCCAGATAAAGAGTCCAAAGCCCCCCGCTATCTACTTCGCGCTGAGAGTAACTAGTCCATGAACACCAAACATGCCAAGACACATAGAGGGTATTATTGGATCCAGGTACAAGCCAGCCTTCGCCAAAGAAGAATCCATGTGAACCGCACGAGCCGCCAGGTGATGGAGGAGGTACTATCTGAAATGGCTGCCCGAAATACCAACCAGGTATTCCCGGATTATTAGCCTGACAGATAACCCCGGCTATGCACGAGTTTAGGTTGATTGGAGCAGGTGACGGATCAATACATCCAACCGTACCAGATTGACATCCAGGCACGGACGGGGCACGACCTTCACCGCTGGGGCTGCAACTCCGCCCTAGCGACTCTGGGCAGGCAGAGTGTCCAGTTGGGTCAGTAAGGTTCACCGGGTTGTTGGTCACGTAGCTGTAGCGGTTTAGGTTCTGGGGGTTGCGTATGCCTGGAATAATCGTGTCCGCTGAGTTGAAGTGCGAGATAGCTGCATCATAGTAGCGGGCATGGTCGTAGTAGAGGGAGAGGTCGCGGTGCAGACCAGTATAGCTGAGTAGCGTCTGAGTGATGCCGCCGCTAGCAGTGACGTTGCCCCAGGGGTCATACTCGTAGCTGTATGCAGTGGTCGCGCTAGCGTTGGTTGCTCGCACGATGCTGCCTAGGTGGTCGGTATGCAGGTAGATAAGCGAACTGTCAACCATGCTGCGCTGCGCCACTAGCTGGCTGCCCATCTTATAGAACGTGCGCCGGGTGATGGTCTGCTGGTGGTTGCTAGACTGCACATCCAGCTCGAACAGCGGCCCCAGGTAGATGGTGGTTACGCTTCCCGCCGTCCGCATTGCACGTTCGCCATCGGCATCGTAGCTGTAGCTTTCGCTATAGCTGCCCTGTACGTAGCTCGCAAGCTGATTGTCGGCGTTCCAGTTGTAGCTGCGGCCAGTGCTGGTTTGGTTGCCATTGGCGTCGTAGCTGTAGCTGTTGCCGCCATCATTACACAGCTGATGCGGACCAGAACACGCCCCGCCGCTATGGTAGGTATACCCTACTCCGGCATTGTTTGTCAAGTTGCCCATCGGGTCGTAGCCGTAGCTCTGATTAGCCATCCCCGTCTTTGTCCACAGTTGGAGGCGGTTACGCTGGTCGTAGCTGAAGTTCTGGGTTGAGCCAGCGTTGTTGTCCACGATGGTCTGGATGTTGCCGTCGTTATCGTACTGCGTGTAGCTGTGGTCGTAGATGCTACCGAAGTTCGAGATGGTACCCACCCTGATGCGCGACAGCCGCTGCATCGGCGCGGAGTAGTTCCAGATTTCAGTTACGCCGTTGCCATAAGTCATGTTCTGGGACTGATCCAGTGCTGTGTAGTAGGTGCTCTGAACCGAGACATCACTCAGGCTGCTGCTGAGGCTGTAAGGCCGCCAGGCGGCATCGTAGCCGTAGCTAAGCACCTCGCCGCCGCTGGCCAGGTTGAGGGTATTTACCTGATCGCCGCTGTTGTAGCTGTAGGCGTAGATGTATGGCCCACGCCCGCCTGCCCAGTAGCTGGCGTGCGCTACCCGCCCGCGAATGTCGTAAGTCCAGGTGGTGGAGATAACATCTGGGGAGGTCTGGCGGGTCATGGTAGTGCGATAGCCCCAGTTGCCCGTGCCCTGGTCATACTGGTAGGTAGCGGGGGTGCCGTTCGCCGAATAGGTGGTCTGACGCAGACGGTTTAGCTCGTCATAAGCGTGATAGACGGTCTGGTTGCGCGAGTCGCTCTCCTGGATGGGGTTGCTGTTGACGTCGTAGGTGTAGTTTCTGATGCCACGGTCGGGGTCAACCGATTGCGTCCTACGGCCCAGGCTGTCGTAGCTGGCCGAGGTGGTGAAGTTGGAGACCCCATTATAGTTGATTATCGCGGTGAGCAGGTTATGGAGCGGGCTGTAGACGTAGCTGGTGGAGGTGTAGGTGGAACCGTCGGGGTTAAGCTCGACTACACTGGTCATCCGCCCCAGCGTGTCGTACTCGGTACGCTTCTTGATGCCGTTTGGGTCGGTCACGGTCGTTGCCGGACCAGATGCCACTACCGTGTAGGCATAGTTGGTTCGCGTGGTATCGGGCTGCTGCACCTGCCAAACCCGCCCCAGCCCATCGTAGCTGGTAGTGGTCGATACTACCCCGCTGGGGGTTTGGTACTGCCAGAAGGTGGTATCGTCACTCCGCCAGTAGAGCGGCTGCGACTTGCTGGTAACCTGGCCGGGGTTGGCGTTGTAGTTCTTGCTGACGATGATGTTTTCGTGGTAGCCATACCACTGATCCTCGGTCTTGGTCTGGATCTCCTGCCCCATTCCATCGTAGAAGCTCTGAATCGGCAGGTAGTCGCCGCTGTTCGCATACTCGCGCTTGTCGTGTTCGTAGCGCACCGGCACCTCACCGTCGTGGTAGACCCACCACTCGGTCGGATATTGCGGGCTGTCCCCTGGCTTGATCAGCGCAGTGATGCGGTTGAACTGGTCGTACTGCATAGTGGTAGCGTTGAGGTTGGGGTCGGTCACCTGTATCTTCGTCCCATGTACCCAGTCGTAGTTGTAGCTGGTGGTGAGGGTGACGTTGCCGCCAGGGTGATATACCTGGGGCTGGCGCACCTGGGTGACGAAGGCATGGAATACACCATCGTAATCAGTATAGGTCGTCGCGGGTATATCATTGGCGTGCGAGTTTAGATTCCAGTACCAGCTGCTGCCATTCCACATCCACATCCCCATACCTGCGCCACCGCTTTGACCGCTACCCAAGTAGTAGGTAGAGCCGGTTTGGTTGCCATACTGGTCGTAGCTGTAGCTGCTGTCCTGACTGTATAGCTGTACGTTGGCGAGGTCGCCCTGGAACGGCACGTTGAAGAATTGCATCTGGCGGGTGATGTGGCCATAGCTGGGATGCCCCCCAACTGTCCCGCCCAGTTGCCCCAGCGACTGATCGTTGCCATCATACAGGTAGAAAGTGAGGGCGACGTGCTGGCCTGCTCCATTGTACGTGTCCTCCCGATCCCTACGGTTGACAACATAGTAAGTCGTGTTGCTGATAACCGCATACTGGTCCGTGGTGTAACGCACAAGCGTGCCGCTGGCGTTGTACTCGTTCATCTGAGTCAGGTTGCCGTACTGCGTCCCGCCTTGCAGCGACGGGTCGTAGTAATAGTTGGTGGTTTTGGTCTTGGAAATCCAGGTGCCGCCACCATTGTCACCCCAGTCGCCCGCCAGGTTCTGGCTCTCGAAGCTGAAGGAGTTCCACAGCCCATTGAATGGGTAGAGCGGGGAATTGAAGTTATCCTGGAAGGTGTTGGTCTCTTCCTTCAGGTTGTGCGAACCCTGGGTAGCACTACTAACCACCAGGCTGTGCCACTCTTTGCCGACAAAGACCTCGTTGTCGCGCACTGCCTGGAAGCAGGCATTCTGCGTCAGATCGGTACAACCGGCATCGCCCTGGTAGAAGCTATGGGTGGTCTGAGTGCCATCAGGGGCAGTCTCGGTCACCTGGCTGTGGCCACGGAATAGTGTGCCGCTCTGATGAGCCAACTGGAAGCCTTGACCATATTGGCTAGCATTATAAAGCGCTGCCGAGTTAGGGTAAAGATCACTGCCGTGCCGCAGCCAGTTGTAGGCAGGGTGCTGGTAGCTGTAGCTATAGGTGTATTTATGCCCGGCGGGGTTGTTCACCGCCGGGTCGAGCGTCCTCTGGTTCACCCGTCGGTTGTTGATGAAGGCGGAGTCGCTCACAACCTGTCCGATATTATCGTAGGCGAACGTCACTGCGCCGTTCTGCCCGTTGCTGATGGCAGTCAGCCGGTTCCAAGCACCAAGCGGGTACTGGTTGGTGCCGTCGCCAGGGGAGTTACCGTAAGTGAAGGTGGTAGCGGGCAATAGACCGCCAGCGTTGCCCACTACCTGCACGCTTGCCAGGGTCAGCTTTACGGTCGGGTCGCTCTGGTAGCGTCTCGGTTCGGCACATCCCCTGGTTATGCCCAAGCTGTCCAGCACGCAGGTCCAGGAGTCGGAGAGCATCAACCCGCTGCTGGCGTAATTTAGGTTGTATTGGCGCACCAGGTCCCAATTGCTGCCAGTGTAGTTGCTCTGCACCTGAATGTTGTTGAGCTGCCGGGTTTCGTGCGGCCCGCTACCCATCGCATTACTGGCATTGTCGAACTGGGTGTCTACTGTACCACGCCCGGAGGATACGAAAGTTACCTGGTAGCGAGGGCTATTGCCACTAAACGGTGCGCCACCCCAGGTGATCGTGGTAGGCCACACGTCCTGGTCGAGGACACCGTGAGCATGGCAGGCGCTTGCACTCTGGAAGGCATCGTTGTAGTTGTATTTGATGACGTTGCCGTCTACGTCCTGCACCATGGTCAGGTTCCACTTGTATGGCTGCATGAAGGAGTTGCCGCCGTTGTCGCAGCTGTTGTCGAAGCCCCACCAATCATCCTGAGCGTACTCGTACATGGTGCCGTCTTTGGCCCAGACATCCCACTTGAAGCGGTGGTAGGGGGTAGTATCGTAGAAGTTGATAGTGGAGTCGGCGACCTGAACTGGCAGTATCTTGCTGAAGTTCTCGTTAGCAGTATGCCAATCCCACTGGGTAGGATAATTAGTGGAGCAATAGCTTGGGTCGGGATTAACATGGCAGGTGCCAACCAGGTCGTAGCTCTGTCCATTCTGCACCAGGGAGTAGTAAAGGTAGGGGACCCCTCTGATATCCCCCTGGATGATACCGAGCGAAATGGAGCCGGTATCCAAACTCCAACCCTTGCCCACCCAACTTGCCTGCTGATAACGGCGCTGTCCGTACCTGCCGTCAGTGGCCGCGCTGTTATAGCTGAGGCTGAGGTTGGGCCTTAGCCCCGCCGGTCCGGCGGGAACATCAATCGGGATTGAGTAGGAGGCTGCTCCAGTAAAAAGGTCGGTACGTCCACCCTGGAGGTTGGGCAGATAGACCGAGGAGGCGGAGGTATTATCACCGAGTTGATAGTCACTGAAGTGGGTTACCTGGGCGCTGGCGGTCTGAGTGGCAGGATTGACCTTGGTGGGTACTGCCTCCCACATCTGCTGGGTGTCGTCGTACCAGTAGAGGGTCAGGTCCGGCTCGCGGATGTCCAATGCCTGAAGCTGGGCCTGGTTGTAGCCAACGGTGATGGTAACGGGCTGGGCGAACTGATGGACGCTCTGCCCCTGGTTGTCGGTGGCGGTCAGGTAGAAAGTGCCGAAGCCCCGCTTCCAGCCAGCAATAGAGGGTGGCGCACTGGTGCCAGCGGGTGGCTGGAACGAGTGGGTAAGGGTAAGTGGGCTGGTGTAAGCAGCAGCGGGGAAGTTGACGACTACCTGGTTGTCGCTTGAATGCAAAGTGGCAGCATTGCCAGGGGTGAACTGGGTAGAAGCTGCACCGCCGCTATGGTCGACTACTAGCGCCCCAGCGCTAGCAACATCAGGGCTGCTCAGACGGGCCGCGATAACCTGGGTATTGATCGTCAGCGCCTTACCGGCGGAAAGGCCGATTAGGCGCAGGTTGGTGCTGAAGGTTGCGCTACTGTTACCAGCAAGCGTAGGCAGGTTCCAGGTGATGGGGCCGCCTGGGGTGGGGCTGGGAGCCGGAGTAGCTCCTGGGCTGGGGGTTTGCCCCACACTAGGCTGCCCCTGGCCAGCGATTACAACGCCAGCGGGCAGCGGCATGGTAACCACAAGGTTCTGAGCCTGGTCGGGCGCCTGGTTGATGACGGTGATGGTCACCGCAACGGTGTCGCCAACCGAGACCGGATTAGGGCTGAAGGAAATCTTGGTCACCAGGCTGGGCAGGTGGGGGTCAACGTAGGGGGTGGCGGTAGGGGGCGGCTGATTGGGTCCGGGGCTGGACGGCTCATTGGGGGTGGAGATGGGGGTGAAGTTTGCCCCAGGGGTACCGATCGGGGTGGGTAGGCCAACGGTGGCGGTGGCACTGCCTGGCGTGGCCGGACTCGTGAGCGGGGAGAGCATATTCTGGGCCTGGCTCTGGAAGCTGGGCCACAACGCGAGAAGCATGGCGATAACCACGAGTAGCGAGATACGCCTATTGATGCGCTTACGCATAGCGCACTCTCCCCTCAAATCTACTCACCTCTACCGCACGAACTGCCGGATTTAAGCACAAAGCCCCTGGCCTTGTCTGCCAGCGTTCTTTCGCGCTGGCTCATGGCTCAGGGGCTTGTAAGGGGGTACACGGCGTTGCTATGGAGGCTGCTTGTGTACCCTACACATGCATCAACCACACCCACCAACTCTGGCAAGAGCTGAGTGGGTCTTGATTTTCTTCTTCGTCCATTATGATAGCACAGGTGGTGAGGGTTTGTCAAGCGGGTTTTCCACTATTTGCCAGCAATTTTCAAACAAGGCAAAGAGGGCCGCCAGCAGTACGCTAGCAACCCTCTTGTGAGATATAGTCAGTTTTCGGCTTAGAAAATCGGCAGGTAGCGCTGGCGCTCCCAGTCGGTGATCTGGATGCGATACTCGTCGTACTCCTGGCGGCGGGCATCGAGCAGGTGGTCGTAGACGTGGTTGCCGAGCGCAGTGCGGATCAGCGGGTCGGACTCCATCACATCAAGCGCTTCAGATAGGCTGCCGGGCAGGCTGTCAATGCGGCGTTCGCGGCGGCCTTCCTCGCCCATGTGGTAGAGGTTCTCCTCCACCGGGTCGGGCAGAGCCAGTTCGTTCTTGATGCCGTCGAGACCGGCGTGCAGCATCACCGCGAAGGCGAGGTAGGGATTGCAGGTGGGGTCGGGGCAGCGCAGTTCGAGGCGGATGGCCTTGGGGCGGCCTGGCGTCACCTGCGGGATGCGCACCAGCGCCGAGCGGTTGATGCGCGCCCAGGCGATGTACACCGGCGCTTCGTAGCCTGGCACCAGCCGCTTGTAGGAGTTGACCGTCGGCGAGAGGATCGCCGACATGGCGCGGGCGTGCTTGAGAATACCGGCGATGTAGTGCCTGGCAGTCTCGCTCAGGCCGTAGGCATCGTCGCCGTCGGCGAAGGTGTTGGTCTCGCCATCCCTGGTGAACAGGCTCTGGTGGGTGTGCATCCCTGAGCCATTGACCCCGAACAGCGGCTTGGGCATGAAGGTGGCGTAGAGACCGTGCTGCTGGGCCACCATCTTGAAGGCGTACTTCAGGGTGAGCGCATTGTCGGCGGTGCGCAGCGCGTCGGAGTACTTAAAGTCGATCTCGTGCTGGCCGGGGGCCACCTCGTGGTGGGCGGTCTCCACCTCGACGCCGAAGGCGTTGAGCGCCAGGGTCATATCGTTGCGCACCTCCTCGCCCAGGTCGGTGGAGAGGTCGAAGTAGGCACCAGCATCGTGTACCTCGGTGGTTGCGGTGCCATCGGGGTTGCGCTTGAACAGGAAGAACTCAAGCTCCGGGCCGGTGTTGAAGGTGTAGCCCAGCCTGTCGGCCTCCTGCATTGCCTTGCGCAGTACGTAGCGGGGGTCGCCCTCGAACTCGTTGCCGTCGGGGGTGAACACGTTGCAAATAGCGCGGGCGGTCAGTTGCCTGCCGCTAGTCCAGGGAACGATGGCGAAGGTGGACAGGTCGGGCTTGAGGTACATGTCGCTCTCGGCGATGCGGGCAAAGCCCTCCACCGACGAGCCGTCGAACCACTTGCCGTCGCGAATGGCGTCCTCGAACTGCTCGAGGGGGATGGTCACGCTTTTCAGGATGCCGATAATGTCGGTGAACTGCAGGTTGACGAAAGC
>QHBQ01000123.1 GCA_003243865.1 Candidatus Chloroheliales bacterium
GTGGTGTAGTTAGCGCCCTGCCAGCGGTCGAGCAGCACGTTCAGTTCGCCCT
Source organism: Candidatus Chloroheliales bacterium (assembly GCA_003243865.1). The sequence goes on from QHBQ01000123.1 coordinate 53, forward strand.
GACCCGCCGGGCGCAGGCGCACCAGGATGAAGCTCTGGGGGTTGCCCATTGCTGCGCCACAGTCCTCGCCATAGACGCTGGCAATCTGGAGGTTGAGACTGGCCCCGACAGTCGCTATCTGACCGAGCGCCTCACCCTCCGCTGCCCCTTCGGGTAGTTGGTATGTGGCGCTACCGTCCGCCCCGCCCTGCCAGGTGCCAGGGTCGCTCTCTGCCAGGGGGATGGCGGCACCCTGTACCAGAGCTTGGGGGTTGGCTGGTATCGAGGTTGGTGTTGCTACAGCAATTGCTGCAGTTGGTGGCGTTGGGACCATGGTGTTAGCGGGCAATTCTTGGCCGGTCGCCGCCTCTGACATCGTCGCCCCTTGCCCACCAGTCGGCGTGGTCGCGCCTGGCTGCGGGTTAGTGGCTGCGGCGGCAGCAGTCGGCGGCGGCAGCGGGCTAGCGAGGCGAAAAGCCGCAGTGGTGGCGGTTGCAGCAGCAGGCGAGGGCGGCCAGGCGACGGTGGCGGGCATCCGCTCCAGCGATGCGGGCGATGCGGGCGAGCCGTTGCCTCCCAGGGCCATCAGTGCGGCGAAAGCGGCCAGGATGAACGCGCACCCCAGCCAGGCCAGTTCGCTAACTGTTACCGCCCCCAGCGGGTGACGGGGCTGCTTGGTTTTCTGGTTTGCTTGTCGGTTCACTTTCTTCTTCCCTTTCGATGCCCAGACTGGCTACGGTGCGGGCTTTGCCCCCGGCGTGGCCGTGGTAGGCGGATAAAGGTCGGGCAGCGGGCGGCTGGCGAAGTACAGATGAGCCTCAGCGTAGTCGTCGTTCGGCAGCCTGAGCCGGTCGTCCCAGACCACTACCAGCTTGCCATCCGATACGGCGCACTGAGGGTGCTTCTCGCGGGAGTACGGCCCGGCGTTTACCCGCTGCATCGGGTGCCAGCTGATACCGTCAGCGGAGTAGGTGTAGACGATCCTCAGGTTGTTCCAGTAGTCCTGCCAGAAGACGTACCTTTGCCCCCGCCCGTCCTGACACAGGAACGGCGCTTCCGAGGGTATGGGCATAGTGGAGAGGCGCACGGCATACTGCTGCCAGCCGCCGTATGTGCTGCCGTACCTGGCCGGGTTCCATTCGCGGTAATATATGTCCTTTGCCGAGCTGTCGGGGTCACGCCCCTCGTAGGCAGCCCCGATGCTGCCATCTTGGAGCGGCAGCAGCCTGACGCTGTACTGGCGGTCGCCGCTGACCCAGCCACCGCCGGAGTAGGTGTCGGTGAAGGCGTAGGTGTTCCAGCTGGCGGTAGTGTCGTAGCCGATCTGCGGTTTGGTGTAGGCGCTCCATAGGTTGTACTGGCCCAGGCGGTGGTCGCCCCACACTACCAGCAATTTATCTCTGGCTGACACCGCGACTGCGGGCAGCCAGGTGGGGTTGGGATATGAGGTATCGGTCAACGGCAGCGCCGCCGCGCCGGTCCATTTCGCTCCGTCGGTGGCGAACAGGCCGAGGCTGTGCGCCCCCTTGCCTACCAATGCGAGGGCGAGGCTCTGGAAGGGGTCTACCCCGACCGCAATGCCTTTCATCCGATAGGTGATGGAGTCGGGCGCGATCAGCCCCGGTTGCCATACACCCGCTGCGTTGCGTCGGCGGTAGGCGACGTGCGGGTAGGTTGAGCCGTACAGCTCCCAGCTGCCCAGGTGCAGCTTGCCCTGGCTGTCAGCTGCCAGCGTCTGGTTGCCGACCGCGCCGCCCCATGCGTCATTGCCCGCAACGGTGATGGCGGGGGTCCAGGTTCGGCCCTGGTCGGTGGAGTGGATATATAGCAAGCGGTCGCGCTCGCCCCAGTCCCACACGATTGACAGGCTGCCGTCGCGCTCCGCCACCAGCTGCGGCCACTCCGAGTAGTAGCGGCTGCCCGGCCCCAGCGGGACGGGCGTGCTGAAGTCCGGGTCGGGCGGGGGTACATCCACCTGTGGGGTATATGTCGCCGGGATAGTCGCGGTGGCAGCGGGCGGCGTTTGGGGAACACCCTGCGCCGTAGCCAGGCCGATGGTCAGCAGCAGGCTGCTGAATAGCAGGGTTACTGCTATGTAGCGCGGCCACTTCAGGCTTACACCTTTGGTTACGTAGTTCGTCACCTTGTTCTCCTTCCGGTTCGCTTTGTGCTTTGCTTACGTTTGCTGCGCTCGCCCTGCTGCGGTTGCGCTAGCCAGGAGCCGATTACATGGCCGATACGCCCGCGCAGCAGGTAGATGCCAGCCAGAGCGAGGCCGAGCGTGAGCCAGAGCAGCAGGCTGGAGCCATCCTGACCGCGATCCGGAGTCGTGGCAGCGGGCGATGTGGGCAAGTCGGGGGCTACAGTGGCGACCGGCCCGCCCGGAGTCGGTTGGATAGCCGGTGGACCCACAGTTGCCAGTCCGCGCGCCGCCAGCGCCTGGTTGATGGTGACGGGCGCGGGGGTAGGGAACTCCGGCGCGTGCAGCTGGGGCGGGGCCAGCAGGCTGAGGCTGTAGTCCGGCAGCAGGTCCCCCTGGTAGTCGAGCACGAACATCGCCCAATCGTCGTGGCTGCTCCTGATCTCGATAGCTAGCGGCGGGTAGCTGATGTCCTGGGACGCTGTGGACATCAGCGGCCGCTTGCTGGTGCCGGAAAGGAAGCGCAATTGATAGCCACCCACCGGCCAGGGGCGGGGCGATGCGCTGTCGAAGTCCACGACGCCACGCTGGTCGGTCGTGCCATTTGCGAAGCCGGTCTCGGCCACGCTCTGATCCAGCGCTTCGCGGTCAACGCGTACCACGATACCGGCAATGCCGCTCCCTGCGGGGGTACGCACCACCACCCGCAGCCGCCCGCCGCTCTGCGCGGAAACTACGGGCATGAGGGTGATAATGCCTGCCAAAGCTACGACCCAGGCGCTGGTCAGCAGCAGGCAAGCGCGTATGCTTTGCTTTGGTCGAGAGATCTTCATGACTTCCTCTCACGGCACGCTGATCGGCGGCGCAGGCGTAGGGATCGGGTCCTGGGCCGAGTTCCGCGCGATGAAGGGCCAGGGGTCAACATCGGCTCCGCCCTGTCTACCGTACATAAATATGGTGTAGTGCAGGTGCGGGCCTGACGAGTTGCCGCTCGAGCCGGAGTAGCCGACGATGATGTGCTGACCCGCGCTCGTGAGCGGGCGGATGCGGTCGCCCGCCTGCCACTTGCGGCCCAGGTCGCGCCCGGTTTGGATCTCTACCGCCTCGCCCAGCGCGGATAGGTGCCCATAGAGAACTCCGTAGAGGCCGCTCTGGTCTTCGATGATGATGTGTAGACCGTAGCCGTAGCTGGGGCCGCGCCGGTCGTAGCCCGCCAGCTGGATCACTCCGTCCAGAGTGGCCCAGTACGGTTCGCCTACGCCGGTGGCCAGGTCAACGCCGGTATGCCAGTGGTTCCAGATCTCGTCGGGCATCCGCCCGCCCCCGCCGCTGTTGACCCGCCCCTGGCCCGCCGCTCGCCAGCGGTAGTCCAGGTGGTTGGTGAAGTCGCCACACCAGGGGCAGGCATCTTCGGCGGCCAGCCAGGTGCAGCCGTAGTCCTGAGTGATGTACCTGGTGCCGTCAGGGCTGGGAACGCAGTCGGGGTGGTCATGCGGGCAGTAGGGGTTCACCGGCCAGCCCCAAGGACCGCCGCCTACCGGCGTAGGCGGGATCGGCGTGGCCGTGGGAACCAACGCGGTCTGGGTGGCGTAGCCGGAGGTTACGGTTTGCTGCCACTGCTGCGCGACGGCGGTGGCGGTCGCCTCCCAGCGCTGCTCAGCCTCGCCCCAGGCGACGGCGGTCGCGGTCAGGTCGGGCGGCGGGGTCTGGTTCGGGTTGGGCGTTCCCGGCGGGTCGGGAGGGCGGCCAGGATTGGGCGTGGGCGGCAGCGGCCAGGTGGGCAGCGGGGTCATTGACGGCTCTGGGGTGGGGGTATGCACCGGCGTGGGGCTGCACAGGCAGGGCGGCGCGGGCGGCGCGGCGGCGGCCAGCTGGCCGGGCGCAATGTTGGGGTCGAGCGTGCCGTTCTCGTCGCCGCCGCCGATCATCGCCACCATGCCGAAGGCGATGCCGAACATCACCAGCGCGGCGAGCAGGCAACCGCTTACTCCGATGCGGGTCATGCAGCCGAGTTGTTTCTTTCCCATCTCCCTATCCTCTCCGCTTGTCCCCCGCCTGCGCTGGCTTGGGTTATTTGATCAGCCGCCAGCGGTGCGGCTGCCCAGCCGCTGGCTACAGGCACCCCTGTAGCGCTCTTTAGCGGCTCGGCGTCGCGCTCTACCACCTTCGGCTCTGCGCGGCGCAGGCGGGCGCGGCGGCTGCGCTCAGGGTTGTAGTCCAGTTCCCCCGCCTGCTTGCGGCTGCGGTAGCGATACCACAGCCAGAGCCAGTCGGCGTACTTCATCCCGCCCGGATGGTCGAATATCACCATCTTGCCGCCCCAGCCAATCAGGCCAATCACGCTCAGGCGCAGGATGAGGGGTAGACCGTCCCAGCCCAGGAACGAAGTGGCGAGCAGCAGAACGATGAGGAAGATAGCAAGGGTAATAGTCGCGCCGATCTCGCCGATCTCCATCTCCAGCCGTCCCTTAATCTGAACCTTCTTCGCCAG
>QHBQ01000468.1 GCA_003243865.1 Candidatus Chloroheliales bacterium
ATTCGGGATGACTCATGTTGTCTCTACGGATAGCGCTAATGGGGCGCGGGCATGGGACAGATCACGTCTTTTAGGTTGCGGCCCAAGCCTGTGGTATAATGCGAGCCAGCAAACACAGAACAGAAAGGCTGAACATGACCCTGGCACAGAGTTTTACCGTAATTGTTGATGGCAACGGCAGTGCCAACTGGACTGTATTGGCGGTTGGGTTGGCCGAGGCCGCGATTGGTATTGCCCTCGCCCTTACCCCCTTGTGGGTACGGCGCGGCTGGGTCAAGTTGAGTAGCAGCACCGAGCGTAGTCGTGATCGCCACGTGCTGCTCTTCACCGTCGCCGGACTGATGGCAATCGGCAGTGGCGTGACCGTGCTGCTCGGCAAGGTCAGTGCTGGCGACTCGCTCATCCCGCTAGTAATGGTCGCCGCGGCCGCCGCAATCGCCCTGGTGCCAGACCGCAGCGATGCTAAAGATAACGATGAGCGATAAACAGTCCAAAGCTACATGAGTCATCCCGAATTTTGTGTAGCGCTGCTGCTGCATTATGTGGCATACATCCTGCTATGCTTTTATGTAGAGCGGGTGTGTTCCTGGTTAAAAGGCTAGCGGCTAGGAGGAATTACAAAAATGAACATATGGTATCGGTTGGGGCGAGTGGGGGGCACCAGTCTCAATTTGCATTACAGCTGGGTAATTGGGTTTGTCCTGGGGTTGTGGACGCTGGTGCAGAGCTGGCTGCCAGCACGAGTGCCCAGCCTGGTCGGGCTGGGAGCTGCGCTGCTGGCTCTGGTTACGGCGTTGCTGATATTGCTTAGTGTAATTGCCCATGCTACCTTCCAGATGTTGGTGGGGCGGGCGCTCAGTCATACGCCCGCCCCTGGGGTAGTAAATCTGGGTATCTTCGGCGCAACCTCATCAGTGCTGGAAACCGGGGTCGAGGGCAGGCAACAAGCAGTGGCGGTGTTGGCGGGGCCGCTAGGTAGCGGGGTGCTAGCGATAATATTTAGCTTGTTGAGCAACGCCCTGGGGGTCAGCAATCCGGCGATTGCTGCGGTTTGCGCGGCGCTGGCGCTGGCAAACGGCTTTCTGGCCCTGTTCAATCTCATTCCCGCCGTACCGCTGGATGGGGCCGCGGCTTTGCGGGCGGCTCTGCCAGAAGCGGCGGGATTTACCCAACTACTGACCACCCTGCTCGCCATTGTGCTGATTATCTGGGGCGCATGGGTGGGGTTCGTAGGTCAGGATATTGACCTCGCGCTGTGGCTGATCTTCCTCGGCTGGGCGGTGCGTGAGCTTGCCACCGGCGTGAGTCGGCGGCAAACCCTGCGCGCGGGAATGAGTACGGTCTACGCTGGCGAGATGATGGAGCGCGATTATCCCACCGTGCAGGCAAGCGACACGCTGGACCAGATTATGCATAGCTCTCGGCTACGCAGTTTGAACCAGGTGCCAGTGCTGGACGGCGATACCCTGGTCGGCATCCTACCGATTGATATAGTGGAAGAGACACTGCAAGGGACGTGGAAGACAACCACCGCCCGCGACAAAATGATCGGCAAGTTGGGGATGAAGTCGGCCACCCCCCGCACCACCCTGCTGGATGCGCTCAGCCTGCTACCTGAGGCGGGCAGCTCAACGGCAGAAGGCAGCGCCGCAGCGAGCAGCGCCACCCGTCAGCTGATCCTGCCAGTGGCAGATAAGCAGCAGCTGGTTGGAGTGTTGACCAGCGAACGGCTGTCGGGATTTGCCGGGCTGGAGCAGACGTTTGGGATGAACACCGCGCCCGAAGCCGAGCCGCCCTCGCCTCGTGCCCTAGCGCTTACCCTGGTGGGTTTGCTGATCGTCGCCTTTATCGCGGCAGTAACGATAAAGCCGGAGGTAGTGGGTAGCGCAGTTCAGAACGAGGCGTTGCTGCCCACCCCTACCGCCGAGCCAGCGGTTAGCGGCGCCGATGTACGCTTCCTTTGGCCGGAGAAGGTAACTCCCGACTTGCGCCTCGATGCCAAAGCCTCACAAGGCTCGTCCCCCGCCCAGGCACAGGGTGGCGGCGACTGGAGCTACAATCTTGCTTACCATGACAGCAACCGCTCGTTCAGGCTTATCGGCGGCAAGAACGCCACTATACCCACGGTTGGCGGCACGGTGAAAAAGATAACCATCCACGACAACCCGGCGCGGCTGAACAGCAACATTGACCGCATCAGCGTGCGCTGGGGCGAGGGTGGCGGCGAAGTGGCAGTCATCGCCCAGGGGATGAGCGCACAGGAAGTCATCTCCGTGGCAAACGGCACCATCCCACTGGAAGCCAAGGAGTGGAGCGCCAGGCTGGCGGATGCAGGCGGCCAGAGCGCGGCGACGCCGACATCTGCGCCCGCAGCAGTGCAAGCCACGCCCATCAATCTGCCACTGCCCACCGCAGTGCCAACTGTGGGCGCAGCCGAGGTGCGCTATATGTTCCCCGCCACGCTGGCCCCCGACCTGAAGCTGAGCAAAGCGCAGTCGCACGCCGATGCTGCAGCTATAGTCAATGCGGGCGGCAGCTGGGGCTACAGCCTGGTTTACCACGACAGCAGCCGCTCGTTCAGGCTACGCGGTGGGCCGGAACTCACCCTCGCGGGGGCGGGAGGCGCGATCAGCGAGGTGCAGGTACATGGCAACCCGGCGCGGCTGGAAGTCAACGGCGACCGCATCAGTTTGCAATGGGGCGAAGGCGGTGGGGTGGTAACCATCTTTGCTCAGGGGATGAGCAAGGATGAGGTGATCAGCATCGCCAGCGGTACCAGTCCGCTAACCCCTGATCAGTTCATCACTCGGATGCAGCAATAGTTCAGTTTATCCGTTTTAGTATTACAGCCTCACTTGCGAGGCAAGAAGGCGTAGCTACGATTGACATGGTTGCTAGGCGGCAGGGCGTATGCGATTCGCCCCTACGCCATAGCGGCCTGTTCGCGCTATCTGAGGCTGTAATATAGGAGTTACGCAGTTGCACAGACAATTGAACCTGTCTCCGTAGGGGCGAACCGTTGTTCGCCCTGCTGAACTGCGTAAGTCCTAAATATTAACAATCAGTTGGCCCCCCGCCACCACCGCCACCTCCGCCGCGCTCAAGCGGTAGGTAGACGGCGCGGTCAATCAGTTCGTCGCTGCGGGCGATTTGCTGCCGCAGGTCGCCGAGCGCGCTCAACGAGTCGTTGAAGTTGATCTCCAGGCGGTGGTAGTCGCGGTCACGGTCCAGGTCAATGCCAGCGCGGGCGAGGATGCGGGCGTTGCGCTTCACCGCCGCGACGAAACGGGCAAAATCCCCAGCGGCATAGTTGCGGATCGCCTCTCTACCCGCCAGACTGTCAATCGCGGCTTCCCACTCGCGGCTGCGGTCAGCGAGGAAGCGCTGCTGCTCGTCCCGCCCCGCCCCGTGCAGGCGCAGCATCTCCCCCGCCAGCATCGCCAGCAGGTCGGCCAGTACATCGCCCTGGCCTTGCCCGTCCGCCATCCGCGCCGCCAGCCACGCTTCCACCTCGCCCGCGCCTTCCCGCCCCAGCCACAACTGGTATAGCCTCCGCCCCTCCGCTGCCAGTTGCGCCCGCTCGTCGGGTAGGGTAGTCAGCTGGGGGTTCACAATTGGCACGCGGGTGAGGTAGATTGCCTGCAAGTTGAGACGGCCACCCCGCTCCGCCACGCCCAAAACGGCGCACACCTGCTTCAGATAGTACCAAATTATACCAACTCGCTGAGCAGATGGTGTATTATCCGTAGGGGCGGGCGGTGGCCCGCCCATCCTTTTTCATTGCATCACCATAGCGAATTGGTATTAGCATCGAGTTGAGTAGGGCCAGCAGGTATGGGTCATCTTTGGGGATGATGAAAGCGGTCTTGTTGGTGTAATAGTGTTCCTTCGCCCCTGATCATCCGTGCAGCGTGGCGGAGCGCATCCTGGGTCGCTTCCCGCTCGGCGGGCATCGGCAGCACGGCGGGGTGGGTGGGGTGGGCGTAGAGCCAGCGGATAACCAGGCTGCTCACCTCGTCGCGGGCCGGTTTGCGCTTCGGCGCGTCGCCGAGCAGCGATAGCTGGGTGGGTTGCAATGAACCCCCCTCCCCCATTTCGGGGGAGGGGCTGGGGGGCGTGCCAGCCACCATCCACAGTTCGGCCAGCCGCGCCGCTAGCACGTCCTCGACCGAGGTAGTGGGTAGCGGGCCGTGCCAGCGCAGCGCGGCGTTGCGCACGATGAACACCTCGCGGGCTTCATCATCGGCGGCGGGCAGCACGATGATCGCCTCGCTTACCTGCGCGGCTGGGTACGCCTCGCGTTCGCGACGTCGCAGCAGCTCGGCGATTAGCTGGCGAGCCTCACTCTCTGCCTGGTGATCGCGAGCCGCGCTGGCAGCGTAGAGGCGGGTGCGCAGGCGGGCAAGCGCGGGTTCATCGTCGCCGCGTAGGTAGGCGAGCGCCTCGCCTAGCTGGGTCTGATACTCTTCGGGGGTAACTCCGCTGGCTTTGGGCGCAAGGGTAGGGAAGATGGCGCGAAGCAGCCGCAGAGTATCGTCTACCTCACTGCGGTTGGCATAGTGGCCAAAGCCCGCATCACCCGGCTCGTTGGCGGGCTTTAGCAGCGGCAGGCCACGCTTGGGTTGGTGCAGCCTGATGTAGTGGCGCGGGGCCGAGGCGGTGCGCTGGGTGTTGTAGCCCGGCTGCAGGCGAGCGATCAACTCAAGCTCCAGCAACCCTGCCGCCAGCTCGCTGCCCACTACGTGCAGTTCCACCCGCACCGTTGTCTCGCACAAACCCACCAACCCCCGCAGCACCCCCTCATCGCGGGAGAAGTAGTTGGCGACCCGCCGCCGCAGATTGCCCGCCTTGCCCACATAGAGGGCGTTGCCATGCTCGTCGCGCATGACGTAGACCCCGGCCCGCTCCGGCACCTGGGTCAGCCAGTCGCCACGCGGCTCGACCGCGCTCACCTGCACCAAGGGGTCGGCGGGCCACTGCCATGCCTGCGGGTCGAAGCGGCTGCCCGGCTTTTTGCGGCGACTCCAGTATTCCGCGCCCAGTGGGCGACCAAGCTCCAGCAGTGCGGCGCGGGTGTATACCCCGCGCTCGCGGGCCAGTGGCAACAGGCGGCAGAACACCTGCCGCGCCAGCCGCGCATCGGCCTCGGCACGGTGGCGGATGCCGACGGGCAGACCCAACTCCATCGCCACGCTGCTAAGGTTGCGCTTGCCCAGGCTATTAACCAGCCGCACCGCCATCGCCAGCGTGTCGAGGCGAGGGTTGACGAACGGTGGCTGACCCAGGCGGCGCATCTCCGCGTTAAGGAAGGCGATGTCGAAGCCAATGTTGTGGCCAACGATGATGCGCTCGGCGATGAACTCGCGTAGCTCACGCGCCAGCGCGGCAAACGGGGGCGCATCACCAACCATCGCCTGGTTGATGCCGGTGTGACTGACGATGAAGGCAGGCAAGCG
>QHBQ01000485.1 GCA_003243865.1 Candidatus Chloroheliales bacterium
CCTTACGACGTGCTGCTCAGTCAGCTAGGCACCTTCCGCTACAAGGATAAGTACGAGACACCGCCAACCGCGACCCCGGAATCGTCGCCGACACCTAGCTCATCGGTTGCGACCAATACGCCCACCCCATCCGCTGCATCCGCAACCCCGACCCTACCCAGCGACCCCAGCCTGACCCCCACCATTCAGATTGACCAACCGCAGCTTAAGCGTGGTTCCTACCAGACTATCACCATCACCACCAAACCGGGCGCGAGCGTCACCGTTGTCTGCACCTATCCCAGTGGCGACAAAACCAGCAACGGCTGCTCCAAGCTGTTCCACGATGGCCCGAAAGTCGCCGACGCCAACGGCAAGGTGATAGTTCACTGGCGGGTCGGCTCGACGACTAAGATGGGCCGTGTCGTGGTTGACGTAACAGTGGAGATGAATGGGGCGAAGGGGGAGGGGCAGGCCGGGTTCGAGATAGTGTAGAGCGGGCAGCAAAAAGCCTCTCCCCAGCGGGGAGAGGCTTGGTGAGGGGAGAATCTTGCCCTACGACTAAGCTGGTCGCAAGTCAGCATCCACCCTCACCAACCTCTCCCTGACAGGGAGAGGCTTTAGTTGGTCGGCGCTTCAAACCACAACTTGCCATCAGCGCAAGTAATCCAATACCCCGCCCGCCATCAGCGCCAGGCCGATGGGCAGGCAGCCCTCATCCACGTTGAAGTGGGCATTGTGGCGGGGCGCATCGAAGCCCCTCTTTGCATTCTTGCCACCGACGAATAGGTAGCAGCCAGGCGCTTCCTTGAGGAATAGGGCCATGTCGTCGCCGCCCAGCGTCTGGTTGGGATATACAACCCGCTCTGCGCCAATGGTTTGGGCCGCAATGCTCTTCATCCAATCGGTTACTTCAGGGTCGTTGTCCACCGGGATCATGCTGATTTCGTTGGTAAGATGCACGTCGGCGTCGGCACCCATTGCTTTCGCCACGCCCTTAGCCACCTCTTTTACCCGTTTGATAATCAGCTTGTGGACATCCTCACTGAAGAAACGCAGCGTGCCGGTCAGCTTGCACTCGTCGGGGATGATGTTGAAGGCGGTGCCAGCTTCGATCTTGCCGACTGTGACGATGGCGGTGTCCACCGGGTCTACGTTGCGCGAGACGATGCTTTGCAGTGCGGTAACGATGTGCGCAGCGGTCACAATCGGGTCAACCGTCTGGTCAGGGTGTGCGCCGTGACCGCCCCGCCCCTTGACCGTGATAACGAACTCCTCGACCCCCGCCATTACCGGGCCGGGGCGGATGCCCACCTGGCCGACTGGCAGATCGCCCCAGACGTGGAAGCCGATCACACGGTCAACCTTGGGGTTGTCCATGACTCCCGCTTTAATCATCGGCGCGGCCCCCCCACTGCGTTCCTCAGCGGGCTGGAAGCAGAACTTGACGCTGCCGCGCAGTTCGTCGCGGTGTTGGCTGAGTAGCTTGGCGGTCGCCAGCGCCACGGTGATGTGGGTATCGTGGCCGCAGGCGTGCATCACCCCCTGGTTGACGCTGCGATAAGGCACATCGTTGGCCTCGACGAGGGGCAGGCCATCAATATCGGCCCGCACCATAATTGTCTTGCCATCGCCCCCGCCGCCCCGCATCAGGCCCAGCACGCCGGTACCCGCGATGCCCTCCTGCACCTCGATGCCGTCCACTCGCCGCAGGTAGTCGGCAATCGTCTTGGCAGTATGGGTCTCCTGCAGTGACAGTTCAGGGTGCATATGAAACTCGCGGCGTAGCTCGATCAGCTCCTCGCTCATCGCCTCGGCCTCGCGCATGATGTTGCCGAGCGAACCATCAGCCATCGTCATTATCTCCATAGTGGCGCTGCCATCGCTGCTGCCGTTGCGGCGAATGCCCTTGTCCTTGCTCTTTTTTGCCATTTTAACCTTCCTCGCTTTCATCAAGGGCGTACATCAGCGCGCCCCTACACTTGAATGGTATTAGCCAAGATAATCGAGTACCCCGCCCGCCATCATCGCTAGAGCAATCGGCAGGCAATCCTCGTCAATGTCGAAGTGGCTGCTGCGGTGCAGGCCGCTGTACCCTTTCTTCAGGTTCTGGCCGCCGATCATTGGGTAGCAGCCAGGGGCATCACGCAGGAACAGGGCCATATCATCTCCGCCCATCACCTGTTCAGTAAGAATGACGCGCTCACTGCCTACCGTTCGGGCGGCCACACTCGCCAGCCATTCGCTCACCTCGGGGTCATTGACAACCGGAATCATGGTTACTCCAGGGTTGAGATACACATCTGCGCTGCCGCCCATAGCCTTCGCCACGCCCCTCGCCACCTCAGTCAAGCGCTTGACGAGCAGCTTATGCGTATCCTCGCTGAAGAAGCGCAGTGTGCCAGTCAGCCTGCATTCGTCGGGGATGATGTTGAACGCAGTGCCACCCTCGATTTTGCCAACCGTGACGAGGGCCTTGTCCACTGGATCAACGTTGCGCGAGACGATGGTTTGCAGCGCGGTGAGAATATGACCAGCGGCGAGGATCGGGTCAATCGTCTCGTGAGGCGCGGCGCCGTGTCCACCTTTGCCCTTAACTGTGATGACGAACTCTTCTACGCCTGCGGCTTGGGGGCCAGGGCGGATGCCCACTTTGCCCACAGGCAAATCACCTTCGACATGGAAGCCAATCACGCGGTCAACCCGCGGATTATCCATCACCCCTTGCTTAATCATATCCTCTGCTCCGCCATCAGCTTCCTCGGCAGGCTGGAAGCAGAGTTTGAGTTTGCCACGTAGGTGATTGCGGCGCAGGCTGACCATCTTGGCCGCCACCAGCGCAACTGCAATGTGGGTGTCGTGGCCGCAGGCGTGCATCACCCCATGATTGAGGCTGTGATAGGGTACATCATTGGCCTCCACGATAGGCAGAGCATCCATGTCTGCGCGTAGCATAATCGTCTTGCCCTCGCCTGCGCCGCGCAGCACGCCGACCACGCCGGTGCCCCCGACACCCTCAGTTACCTCAATATCGCCCAGCTTGCGTAGATAGTCGGCGATGGTCTTGGCGGTGCGGGTTTCCTGATGAGCCAATTCGGGGTGCATATGGAAATCGCGGCGCAACTCGACCAGTTCATCGCGCATCGCTTGCGCTTCTGACCAGACGTAGCTCAGGTCGGCTCGCTCGTTTGTATTCGCCTTAGCCAGTTCAATGCTACCGTTGTGGTGGACTCCCTTGCCCTTCTTTGCCATCTTGATCCTCTGCTTAATATCAAGATCCCCCTGCTGATGGGAGGGGCTGAGGGTGAGTGCGGCAGGGCGAGTGCCACCTGCCCCTACACTCCTTCTCCCAACCTCCCGGTGGAGGAGTCTCGTTTCGGTAAGAAGTTGATGTGAACCTCAGGGTACTCGCGCAGCTTATCGCGAACCAAACCCATAATTTCCTGCAAGCGGACCTCGGTCTTGGCCTCGAAGCGGTCGGTGAGGCTCGGCTCGGTGTTGCTCGCCCGCACCAGCGCCCAGCCGTCGGGCCAGACGATGCGCACGCCGTCAATGTCAATCGTCTGATACTTGCTGCTGAAGTACGCCTGCAACTCCTTGACGATCTCGAACTTGCGCGTATCCTCGCAGTCCATTCGCCCTTCGGGGGTGTGGAAGTATTTTGGCACGTCGGCCATCAGTTCGCGCACGCCCTGGTTGCGCTGACTGAGGAACTCCAGCATCCGCGCGCCCGCGTAGATGCCGTCATCGAAGTTGATCAGGGGGTCGTTGAAGAAGATATGACCGCTGAACTCGCCGGCCAGAGGAGCGCCGGTCTCCGCCCGCTTGGCGAAGATGTTGGTATAGCCGGTCTTCCACATCACCCCATTGCCACCGTGCCTGGCAATATCCTCGATCAGGGCCATGCCGCACTTCACATCGTAGATAATCGTGGCTGGCCCCTTCTCTAGCACCTGCCGCGCCAGCAGGATGAGGTACTCATCAGCCCACAGGATCTCGCCATTGTTGTCCACTACGCCGAGACGATCACCATCACCGTCGAGGGCGATGCCAAGTTCGTTATGCGTCTCCTTGATGCGGGCCTGGAGGTCGCGCATATTCTCCTCCTTGATCGGGTTCGGCACGTGGTTTGGAAAGCGACCATCCGGCTCGATGAACAGCCCGTCCACCTTGCAGCCCATCGCGGT
>QHBQ01000346.1 GCA_003243865.1 Candidatus Chloroheliales bacterium
CTCCCCCTTTGGGGGAGGGGTATTACTCCTCCTCCCAGCCTCCCCCAAAGGGGGAGGGGTATTGCTCCCCCACCCAGCTCCCCCCTTTGGGGGAGGGGTATTGCTCCTCCTCCCAGCCTCCCCCAAAGGGGGAGGGGGATAGCCAGCCAGTTCGCCGAGCCACAGCACCGCTTCTTTGACCTCGCCAGAGACGGAGATGATCTCTACCTCGGAGGGCCAGTCGAGCGCGGCGTAGTCTATACCGGGCGCGACTTTGAGCGCAAGGTTGCGGCTGCCGTAGCGCTGGTAGAGCGCATCGAGTGGCGGCTGGTAGTCGCGCGGGGCGAAGATGCGCCCGCTTTCGCTGCGTCTGCCAGGGTCGGCGAAGACTGCATCTACTCGCGATATGTCGAATGGCGGCTGCAAGGCATCGGCCTGGATGAAGTGGGCGGCCAGATCGTAGACGGCAAGGTTGTGGCGGGCGAAGCGCAGGCGGATGGGGTCGCGCTCGATGGCGAGGGTGAGGATGGCAACCTCAGCGATGGCGATGCTGTCACCGCCGATGCCACAGGTGAGGTCGGCAACCCGCAGCCCGGCGAAGCGGCGGGCGCGATGGCGGGCGGGCAACTGGCCGCTGGCCTGCTGCAAGGCGTCGCTGGTGAACAGCATCTGCGCAGCGCGGTCGAACTTGGTTGCCGCCTTCTGGCGTAGAGTGGCCTGCTCCAGCACCGCGGCGGCTAGCTCTGGCGGCAGGTTAGCTCGCAGCCTGGCGAGATTGGCAAGGCTGCTGGCCGGGGTAAGCGAAAATGCCGCCGCCTGCTCAAGGTAAGGTAGCGCCTCATCACTAAGCAGGAAGGCGGCGGTGCGTTCATCGGGCTGATAGGCCATCGCTACTTTACGTCGCTGACGATCTGCACCCCGTTCAGGGCTAGGTGGTAGAGGAAGAGCGGGTGCAGAAGGTCGGCGTCGTGGGGCAACGCGCCGATGCGCTGGGCGGTCTCTACGCTGAGGTCGTAGGTGTCAACCATGTTCATCGGCGCGATGATCTCCACATCGTGGACATTGCGGGCGTTGGCCTCCATCCGCATATACATCGCCATCTGGTAGACGCACAAATCGGTGCAGTCGCCGACTACGATGTAGAGCTTGACTTCAGGGTGTTCGCGCAGCCAGCCGCTGAAGTCGGTGTGGATGGCAAAGCTGAGGCAGTTCTTCGGCACGATGGTGAAGTCGTTGGCGAACGGCAGGTTGGCAAGCTCGGCGATGGTCTGCGCCTCGCTGCTGCCGACGATGCAGTGGGGGCCGTATTGGCGGAACTCCAGCGCGTTGGGGTCGTGATGGTCTTCGGCAAGCACAAAGTTGCGGATGCCCAGCGCGTGCGCCTGCTTGAACAGGCCGACAATCGCTGGCACCAGCGCGGCGATGCGGGGGCTGGCAAGATTGCCCTCGTAGCAGAAGCCATTAACCATGTCGGCGCTGAGGATAGCGACATTCTCCGATTTGAGGCCCCGCGCCTGCATCTCGGCGGCAAGGTCGAGGCTGGGACGGCCCGCCTGCCACTCCATCAGCCAGTTGAAGAAGGGGCGGCTGTTCTCAATTAGCTCAGTGGCGGGGTCGGTAAGGATGAACTCGCCAACCTGGGGTTCGCCGCTGGTCGCAGTGTATATGTCTGGGGTAATTGGGCGAAATTCGCTGGTCATCGCCGGTGTTCCTTTCTTCGTTACCCTCACTCTCACCAGGTTCCAGGCGGAGGGGGGAAGGGTTTATCGTCTTTCTTAACCAGAGGTGAATCGGGGAGCGGAGTGTATGACTGCTCAAATTGCTCGCCTGATTCGGCCCGCGTGTGCAGCGCAGGCAGGGTATCGGTAATATCGCTCAGGCTCACAATCCACTCGTGGCTGTAGCGGCGGGCAGCCTCGCCACGTAGACCCAGGTGCAGGGTGCGGCGGTCGAGGGGCTCGCCGTTGGGGTCGCGGTCGGGGTCAAGCTGATACAGAACGTCGCTGCCATCCATTGCGTGCTGCCATTCGACCGCATGCTCGTAACGGTCAGGGTCGAACGTAGACGGCACCGCCTGCGACAGGAGTTGCTCGAAGACGGTGCGGGGCAACTGCATGGCCAGGATGCGCTCCTGTCCCTCTTTCGTTGCCCAGCCGCTGCGCCACATCATCCAGAGGAAGGAAGTCTTCAGCCAGGTCATGCGCTTAAGGCTAAAGGATGGCCCAAAGTGACCGAGGCGCACCGCCTCATCGGCGATCGCGGGCGGGAAAGCCTGGTAGAGGGTTACATTATCAGCATCGTACTTGAGGTATAGTTCCATAATTCCTCCTTTAAGTTCTGTACTCCTCACTCCTTGTTACCAGTCAAGCGCGGCGGGGCGGAAGCGGAAGAGGCGGGCAGGGCGGTGCTTGCCGATCATGCGGGTGCGGCCAGTGTGTTCCAGCGGGCTGGGGTCGTCGGGGCGAGAGGGGTCGCTAGGCTGCATCTTCTTGCGGAAGTTGCGCTTGTCGAGCGCCTGGTGCAGGATGATTTCGTATACCTTCTGCAACTCGGTTAGGCTGAACTCCGGCGGCAGCAGCGCGGCAGCGATGTTGGTGTAGGTCAGCTTGCCCTGCAACCGCTTCAGCGCGTACTCGATGATGGCAGCATGGTCGAAGGCAAGTGGCGGCAGGTCGTAGACGCTGAACCAGCGCACATCGCTGGTGTCGGCGCTGGCCTGCAACTGCTGGTCAAGCAGCATTGCACCGCTGACCAGCGCGAAGTAGGCGACGGTGATGACGCGAGTGCGCGGGTCACGGTCGGGTGCGCCGAAGGTGTAGAGTTGTTCAAGGTAGACATCGTGCAGGCCGGTCTCCGCGGCCAGTTCGCGGCGAGCGGCGTCGAGCAAATCTTCATCCATGCGCACGAAGCCACCCGGTATCGCCCACATCCCCACATAGGGCGGCCCGCTGCGCTGCACCAGCAGCACCTTCAGGTCGTTGTCCTGAATGCTGAAGATGACCACATCCACCGTCACCGATGGGCTAGGATAGCGGCTGGCATCGTAATCGGGCGGCAGCAGCGCGGTCGCGCGCCTCTCTTCTTCGCTCATCTGCTCTCCTTAGTGTAAATGCTACACCAGTATACGATAACGGTGGGGGCGATGTCAAGCGTTTTGCTGCTGATATTTTACCAGATTAGGGCAATGAGAAGGTGGCCGCCCAAACCCTTGCACCCCACCTCTACCCTACGGTATACTCTCCCCATGAGCGAACTGGCGGTGGAGACGCGGGCGGAAGAGGGGGCGCAGAGCAAGGGCGGCAGGCTGGGGTTGGTGGTTGCCCTGCTGCTGGTCACATTCCTGGCCGCGCTCGACATCGCGGTTGTCACCACCGCGATGCCGACAATTATCGGGCAACTGGGCGGCTTCGAGCTTTACGCCTGGGCGGTATCTGTCTACCTGCTGACCAGCACGGTAAGCGTGCCGATTTATGGACGGCTAGCCGACGTATATGGCCGCCGACCGCTGCTGCTGATTGCCATCGGCGTGTTCCTGCTCGGCTCGGTGCTGTGCGGGCTGGCGGGCAATATGGGGCTGTTCATCCTCTTCCGCGCGGTGCAGGGGGTAGGCGCGGGCGGGGTGCTGCCGGTAACGATAACCGTGATCGGCGACACCTTCGACGCGCAGACGCGGGCGCGCATCAGCGGGCTGTTCAGCGCGGCATGGAGCGTGGCGGCGCTGCTCGGCCCGCTGGTGGGCGGCACCCTGGTGCTGAT
>QHBQ01000351.1 GCA_003243865.1 Candidatus Chloroheliales bacterium
GGTGGATATCAACTCGGACCCGGCGCTGTTCGAACGCTACAAGTATGTGATTCCGGTGATTGAGATAGATGAACGCGCCCATCTGGAAGCGCCAATCAGTGCCACCGACCTGCGCGCCGCCCTGGAGATGCTGAGTTGAGCCAGACTTCGCCGCCGCTACACCACAATCCCGTATTGGGCCGCCTCGACCGCGCCAGCGACTGGGTGGCCCGCCACTGGCTGGCGCTGCTCAACACCTTCCTGGGCCTTTTCGTCACCCTGCCCTGGCTGTCGCCGCTGCTGATGGCGGTGGGGCTGCGCGGCCCCGCCCAAGTAATCAATCGGGTCTACGTCGCCTTCTGTCACCAGTTGCCGGAACGTAGCTACTTCGTGTTCGGTTATCAGGTGGCCCACTGCCACCGCTGCGTCGCCTTCTACGGCAGCCTGTTCGTTGGTGGCCTCATCTACGCGCGGATGCGACCGGACAGGCACCGCCACGACCCGCATGGGCAGACGCGCTACGCCGGGTTGAGCATCCCGCTCGCCATCCTGCTCTGCCTGCCGATGCTGCTCGACGCGCTTAGTCACACTTTCGGCCTGCGCGATGCAGGCGCAGCGCTCGGCTGGCTCGGTCAGGATGATACGATTGGCTCAGTCAACTGGTGGCTGCGGCTGATTACTGGCGTCATCGCCGGGCTGGCGCTGGTGTTCGCCATCTGGCCGCGCATTGATAACAGCTTCGCCCGCAGTTTGGCCTACAACGACTATTATCGGCAGTTGCAAAACAGGGGAGACCCCAGCCGGGCGTAACGAATTGCGCCACTACAAGTTTGGAGAACATGGTAATGCTGCCTTTGCTTGATGCCCAAATCCCATCCATCTTTGCCGCCTTCTTTGCCGGGTTGGTGTCCTTCCTCTCGCCCTGCGTGCTGCCGCTGGTGCCGCCCTATCTTGCCTATATCAGCGGCAGAACCGCCCAGAGCGCCAACCCGCTGCTCGAAGGTAGCGGCCCGCTCACCGCCGCTGACCTGGAGCGACAACCCACCCCCAACCCCATCGTCGCCGCCCGCGCCGCCCTACCCATCTCTGCTGGTGGCGGCGCGGTGACGGCGATCACAGCCGCCAGGCCGCACCGCGCGATCAGCCCGCGCCTGAACTCATTCATCCATGCCCTCTTCTTCGTACTCGGCTTCGGGGTCATCTTCACCCTGCTGGGCCTCTCCGCCGGGGCGCTCGGCGGGGTGTTCTATGAGCATCGCGAGACGGTGCGGCAAATCGCCGGTATCCTCCTGATCATCTTCGGGCTACACACCCTCGGCCTGATCAACATTCCTTTCCTCAACTTCGAGAAGCGGATGAATGTTGATGCCAACCCTCGGCTCGGCTATCTGAGTTCATCGCTGGTGGGGATGGGCTTCGCAGTGGGCTGGACCCCATGTGTGGGCGTGACCCTCGGCGCGGTCTACAGCCTCGCCTTCGACTCGGCCAACGTGGGCAGCGCGGCGCTGCTCTTCTTCGTCTTCACCCTCGGCCTGGGCGTACCGTTCCTGATTGCCTCGCTGGCAATCGGCAGCGTCAGCGGCTTCCTGCGCAAGCTCACCAGCCACAGCCTCACCTGGCGGGTGGGCGGCTGGACCATCATCCGCAACCTCAATATCATCTCATTCATCAGCGGCGTGTTCCTGCTGGTGATGGGCTGGGCCATCTTCCAGGGTTCGCTCGGCTTCTTCAGCTCGCTCTTCCCTTCCTGGAGCATCAATGTCTGACCCTAACCCCATCGCAGCGCAAACGCTTGCGCCGGAAGCAGAGCGTAATGAATCACACCCCTACGATGCTGGTGATCTAGGGGTGCAATTCGTTGCGCCCGATGTTGCGCCCGATGTTGCGCCCGATGTTGCAGCCCAGGATGACTCGCACCCCCACTCAATCTCCCCCGGAGGGGGGGAAGATTATCCCATCCTCACCGGGGGGAGGGATGGTCAGCCCATACTGTCTCCCCAGCGGGTCATCGCCATCGTGCTGCTCATCGGCCTGGCCTTCGGTGCGCTCTACTTCTATCTGTTCACCGCCGGCGGCGACCCTGCTGCTGACACTATCGTTGCCGTGGTCAACGGCGAACGCATCCGCCAGAGCGATGTGGATGTGCAGGTCAATCTCAACAAAGCGATAAACGAAACGATGGGCCGAACCACCAACATCACCGCAGATGATGCGCTCAGTAGCCTTGTGTTCGAGCATCTGGCCCTGCAAGACATCCGCAAGCACAAGTATCCGCTTGTTAGCGAGACGGATGTGGAGAAGTATCTGGACACCGTCGCCAGCCTCGGCCACGTGACTGCCACCAGCTTCGGCCCAGCGCTGACCAAGTACGGCGTCGCCCGCAGCGTACTCAGCGACAGCTTGCGCACCAACCTGACGATTGAGAACTACAAGAATGAGAAGGTCGCCAGTGCCAATCTCGCTGCCGACCAGCGCGATTTGTTGCTCAACAACTGGAAGTCGAGCCTGTACGACGCGCGCACCGCGCAGATTAGCTACCCCAATAAGCTGCGCGACGATAACGGCCCTGCGGCGAAAGCAGGCCACCTCTCCCCCGAAGTGGCTGGCAGCGACCTGCACAGCGGCAAGGCGGTCGCCCTCAGCCAGTTGAAGGGCCATCCGGTGCTGATCAACTTCTGGGCCACCTGGTGCGGCCCCTGCCGCGCGGAGATGCCCACACTGGTGGATGCCTACAACAAATTCAAGGATAGCAAGGGGTTGGTGGTACTAGCGGTGGACACCGAGGATTCCAGCGTGAAGGACCAGGTGATCAGCTACATCAACCAGTTCAAGATGAGCTTCCCAGTGATCATGGATGGCGATGACAACCACCTCGTCCTCGCCTACCATATCCAGGCTACGCCTTCCAGCTTCTTCATTGACGCAGACGGCAAGGTGCAGTATGTGCAGATCGGCGCGATGGACGCCGCCACCTTGCAGAGCAACCTGAGCAAGATATTGCCGTGAACTAGAACACCCCTCGTTACTCCACAATCTCGCTCAAATTAAACTTCCGCTCTGCCAGCCGCGTCACGTACTCCGCCGCTGGCATCGCTAGCTCCAGCGGTGTCGCTCCGGCGGGCAGTTCGCGCTTTGCCATCATGTGAGCGACTAGCGCGGTGGGGAAGCCGGTGGTGCGCTCCATCGCGCTGAAGCCGGTTGCTTCGTCGTAAGTGTCGAACAGGTCAATCGTCGCCAGCTTGTCGCCGATGCAGATTACCCGCATCACGACCACATCCTGATCTTCGGGGAAGGTGATGCGCGGGGCGAGCAGCGCGGCCAGCACGTCGCGCGGCCTGACCGGCACGCCGCCCGCATTGACCGGCGCGGCCTCGAACAACCCCAGCTCCTTGAAGGCAATCAGCTGGTCGAGGTGGCCGGGGTAACGCACCGTCTTCTCTTCGTAGGTCTGCAATTTGCCCTGGAAGTTGTACGGCACGGTCGAGGTGCCGCCGCTGGTGACGAATGCCTCGCAGCGGCCCAGCGGTGGCGGGAAGTCGAGTTCCTCGCACTCGGTCAGCGCCTCCACCTCAGTTGGCTGCCCGCCGCGCAGGTAGATGGCGCTGCCGCTGTATTCGTTGATCAGCCCGTCCATGTTGAAACTGAGCAGGTAGTTGAACGGCGGGCGCGGGGTGAGCGGCAGGCCGCCTACGTAGATGAGCACCTCGCGCGGGTTCGTCACCAGCCCCATCGCGTAGACCGCCAGGATGTTGCCCAGCCCCGGCATCAACCCGCAGTCGGGGATGACGCTGATGCCCTGCTCCCTGGCCTGCTCGTCCATATCAAGCTGCTGCTTGACCACATCGGTGTTGCCGCCCAGGTCGCAGAAGTGCGCGCCAGCGGCAATCGCCGCCCGCGTTGCTGCCAGATTGAAGACGAACGGCAGCGCGCTGATGGTCGCCTGCACGCCGGTCAGCAGCGCGGTCATCGCCTGCTCGTCAGTGGCATCTACCCGCTCGGCGTGGGCCAGCCGTCGCCCCACCAGTTCGTTGACCCGCACCACCGCGCGAGTGGCGGCATCCAGTTCGCGGTCGGCGATGATAATCTCGTCGGCCTCGCCGAACTGAGCCAGGTCGTAAGCCGCCGCCGTTCCCTGTCGCCCACCGCCCAGCACGCAGTATTTGTAGCCCATCGCTCTGCTTCCCCCTCTCATCATATTTTGTCCACATCTTCTTGCGCGGTAGTATAGCGGGCGGGCCGATAGTTTGCAAGCTGTTGCCAGCTCATGCGTGGCAGACGGCAAGGGCGCACTGATGTGCGCCCCTATGGTATTGTTAATCTACAATCTACAATCTGCAATCTACAATCTGCTACGGCGTGGTTACGCCCTTGTAGACGATTTGGGCCATCTCGTCGGGCTCCCCCCGGATGGTGTCTTAACCTTGCTCGGCGGCGATAGTAGAAAACCGCCAGGACGAGCAGGATACCACTAAAGAACGCCAAAACGAGTAGAACGAGCAGGAGGGCGTTTGGCCCAGAGTCGCTGGTATTCGGAGCTAGCGGCGTTTGCGATGCTCCCCAATCAATCAAGATGCTATCGCTGACGAAACCGTAGTTCGTCGAAGCCCCGACCACCACCGCCGATGCTTCGGTGTTGGTGACGGTCGCTACGGCTCGTCCCGCCGCGTCGGTTGTACTCACTGCCGGATTGAGCGTTGTAGTGGCTGGCCCGGCTACCTCGAACATGACTGGCACATTCGGGATAGGGTGTCCCTGGGCATCGTGGACTAGCGCAGATAGCTCGATCGGCTCACCGTGCTGTGGGTGGGTGCTGGATGGAGACAAGGTCATCTCAACCGGCGAGGGAAGGTTCCAGGTAACATCCAGCGCTGTCCATGCTGTGCCAGAGAAGGCGATCAGGTGTTCAGCGCCGTAACCGCGCAGCTGGAACGATGCCTTGCCTGAGGCATCCGTCGTCTGGGTCAGCACGGTTAGGCCATCTGATAGGTGGATAGGAACGATTGCGGCAGGCTGGCTCTGGCTGTTTGACGCCATTACCACGATCTCGGCGGACAAGCCATCAATAGGAGCAGTTGGGGGTGCGGTAGCCTGCAGCGCGGCCACCGGGCTGGATTGTTCCAACACTGTCACAAACCCAGCGTTGAAGGATGCTCCCGCGCCCGTCACTCCTATCAATAGGCCGCTGGTCGCTCCCGGTGGTACTGTGAGCGTTACTTTGGTATCGGACCACCCGACTATGGAACCCGTAATGGCGTGCATTCCCCCGATCAATGAGACAATACCCACCTGGCCTGGGGCAGCTCCCAACCCAGAACCAGTGATGGTCAAGATGCCACCTGGAGCTACCACCGGGCTTGATAGTTGAACAACCGGCCCAGTCGGCAACTGGAGCGAGGTGGTAAGCGCGAGTTGCACGGTGGGGGTAGCAGATTGGACCGAAGGCAAAGCGTAGGTGCTAGCGAGATGTGGCCCTAGAAGTAGGCTCACCGGATCGAACGTAGAGCGATAGGAGCTAGTTCCCAACCGTGCTGCCAATGCAGGTATATCGCTTTGCCCAAGCGCGGCATCCTGAACCTGCTGCGTGAGCCAAGCGATGTTGTCGGGGTGCCGGTACACGATGCCGTGGGTTTCCAGGCCAAAAATGCCCAGGTGTCCACTGTAATTCCCAGGAGTAATCCGGCCCGGTTCCAAGTACGTTTTCACGTCCCCACAGTCTGAATTAAAATAAGTGAGCAACTGGAAGGCCAACTCGTTGGGCCTGCAGGGGTCGCCCGCTCCAGCCAGTTCCATCACGGCATCTCCTCTTGTACCGATCGGCCAGAAGATGCCGCGACCTTCTTTTTTCGCCTCAAGCGCCATGTGGATATCATCGTGATCCTTGAGGGCATCTTGAAGCCAGAGTTTTGCCATATCGCTTGCCAGAGTATTGCAAGGCAAGCTTGATGTGCAATCCTGCTTTGCTCCCAGGGATTGCATCATGCCTAGAGGATTGGATGCCCCGTTAATGGGAGCATCCAGGGTGAAGACTCCAGCAATGTTCTTCGATTTGGTGGCGCTCTCGGGAAAGTTTCTCCACCACTGCTTTGCGATCAAGCCACCTTCACTATGACCGATAACCACGATTTTTACTTGTGACCATTTCTGTCGGATGGACTCTACTTCAATGTCCAAGACCCGTGCTTCGACATTGATGTCGGCGTTATTAGGAACGTGATTGTCGTATGCAATGACACGGAACAAACCCGTGCTGCGATTCTCGAAAACAGCGCCCTGATAGCTAAAGGGCAGTATCACGGCCCCTGTGCCAGCCAGGCTGGTCATTAGCGTAGGTCCATTGGAACCCTCCCCAGTCGTGTCGAAGGTTTCGGCCAACTGCTTGAGAACAGGATTCTTACCGTATTGAAGTACGGCACATTGCCCCTCTTTCAGAGGGTCATAAGGGTTGGGTTGCGGGTCAGGCAAGCTACTGTTGAGGCCCATTAGCATGACGACAACAACTTTGGGTGGGTTGATGGGGTAGCAAGGAAGAATGGGTGTAGGGGTAGGTGGCACAGGAGGGTATGGGCCTGGCTGGGGGGGAGCTACTACGACTCTGAAAGTGACTCTGGAATAGGGCGTAATACCATGCCACTGATCGTTACCGTCCTGGTAGACAGGTTCAGCAAAGTAATCCCCGAGATCTGAGAAGGTGCGGCTTTGGCGGTACTCATATTGTTCACCAGGCTGTAGGGTTAGGGATGCCGGGGGCCAATCAACGTTTGGAGCATCCCAGTTGCGAGCTTGACCGCCAGGGCCACGGCCTCCGGCGATCAACCGTTTTATAGCAATGGCCGCGTTAGATGTATTACGGATGGTGAACACCGCCATCACCTGCTCATCCTGATGCGGGGAGTTGTCTGTGGAAAGGGAATCTCCGCACCAGGTCCGTCCGTCGCTGGTCGACAGTTGCAGCCCACACGTTCCGTTATGGACGACCACGGCCAAGCCACTGGACTTTGCAGAGACAAGTCGATAGTGGGCGCTGAGTTCGCTCACGCTCAGGGCAGATGGGTAGATGGCGACCTCGTCTACATCTCCGCTGAGACCGCCTCGCCAACCACTGGTTCCTATGCCTATAGCGCTAGCAGTTGTATCAATTGGATATGCCAGCGAGAATGGCTGTGTCTTAGGACTTGTTGTGTAGCAATGACCATCCCATACGTAGCCTGAAGGCTGCCGACCATCAAGGACTATATTGACGCTTGCACCACTATTGAAGACAGTGACAGCTACATAGTGCCATTGGGAGTCAGCAAGCTGAAGTCCGGTAAGATGCAGATCATCATCCCAAAAGCGGACGTACAAGCCTGAAGATGATTGTGAGCGACAAGCTCCTGGACCGCTGGATCCTACAAGTGATATGTCGAAGGCTTTGACGTGTCCCGATGCTCCAGTGTGGAAGAGATTCTGATCGCCAGCCTGGGAGGTTTTAAACCAGAGTTCGACCGTTCGGTCGTGGTTGCCCTGGAGTGCTGGAAGGGGAGTACCCTGGTTTCCCGTCGAGACATAGCCGGAATCACCAGCCAAGTATACTGCGGTATCGCCGCTGCTGCCGCCAAAAATGCCAGGTTGACCGAGCTTGTATTGGCTTCCCGTGTAAGTTGCATCGTAACCTGCACCTGAGGAGTCGTGTGCGATTGTTCCCGATGTCTCGTCGAGACGATAGTAGGCGCTGGGATGATCGCTGAGTACGGCTTGCATATAGGCATTGGGCGGGTCAACGGAAGTGGTGGGGATTGGTTTTGGGAGATCTGCCTGCGCCTGCCCAGGCGGAACCAGCAAGACCAACAAACTTAGGATCGCGATGACGAAGGATCGGTTTCTCATAGCCAGTACCTCCTAGCATAACCTTCCGCTGATTAACTGGCATTACAAATTATGGCTCGTATTAAGGGTGCGGTTATCTTTGGGTTATCTTTGGTGGGGTTTAATGCTGGTATTGTATCACGATTCTGCCAACTTGTCAATGGGTGATCGCTGACAGGAGTGGCTAAATGAGCAGAGTAATGTTATAATCAGCCCATGACCAACCCCACCTGCCCCGATTGCCACTCCGCCCGCTTTGTCATCAAGAGCGGTCTGAATGATAGTGGCTCCCAGCGTTTTCGCTGCCAATCTTGCCGCCGTTACTTCACCCCACAGCCTAAACCTGCTGGCTACGACCAAAGCACCCGTGATTTCGCCCTCAAACTGCACCTCGAAGGCACCAGCTTTCGCGCGATTGGCCGCTTGCTACATCTCAATCATCAAACTGTCGCCAATTGGATTACTGCCGCGGCTGACTTGCTGCCCGCCCAGGTAGCCGACCAGGGCGCCACTGAGAACGTCGAGATTGATGAACTATTTACCTTCGTTGGTAAAAAAAGTCCAAGTCTACGTCGGGCTAGCCATCGCGCGCGATAGTTACCTGATTGTGGGAGCTGCAGTAATGCAACACCGTACCCCTGAGGCGATGCAAGCACTCGCCGACCAACTGCCACTGGCGCAACGCTATTGTACTGATGGGCTAGCGATTTATCCTGAACTGGTCTACCCCGCCGCTGGTAAGCACATCCTCTCGGTGAATAAAGAAGAGACGCACACGGTCGAGAGCAGCAATGCTAATTTGCGTACCTATCTAGGGCGGCTACGGCGCGCCAGCCGCTGCTTTAGCCGCAAGCTAGAAGCATTGTGGCGCGCGGTGCGGCTATTCGTCTGGCATCACAATCGGCGGCAGCGGGCGATACTTGCCAATCCCAAGTTGAAGAACGCCCTAACTCTGGTCTTTTAGCCACTCCTTCGCTGACATCACGTCATAACTCCAAGCCACGCACAAATGGGACGCGGCGAGTAGATGTAGCTAGGCGCAAGATTGAGGCTAGCCGATCCATATCCTACAGCAGCTAGGACATTTATGACGTGATGTCAGGTGATCGCGGTGCTGGAAGTGCTGTTGCAAAGTCGGCACCCTGCGCGGGATAAATCCACGCCCCTACATCGGTTTCGCGCTTGTTGGGACGCAAATTCATTGCGCCCTTACAAACAACGATTCAATCTGAAAAGGGCGCACGTCAGTGCGCCCCTACGAACAACCTGTTTCATCACTAATCACCAATCACTCATCATTATCCTTCGAGCGTGGTAATATCACCCAGGTCCTCACCCATTGCCTTGGCCTTGATCACGCGGCGCATGATTTTGCCGCTGCGGGTCTTGGGCAGGGTGTCGGTGAACTCGATTTCCTTTGGCACCGCGATGGGGCCGATCTCGTGGCGCACGTGCTGCTTCAGTTCGGCGGCAAGCTCGTCGCTGGGGTTGAAGCCGCGCTTCAGGATGACCAGGACGCGGATGTGTTCGCCAGTAATCTCGTCGGGCAGGCCAATCGCCGCCGCCTCAGCCACCGCCGCGTGGCTGACCAGGCTGCTCTCGATTTCGCTGCTGCCCAGGCGGTGGCCGCTGACCTTGATTACGTCGTCCACGCGACCTTGGATCCAGAAGTAGCCGTCGGCATCCTCGTGGGCGGCGTCGCCCGCGAAGTAGACGTCGAGGATGGTGTTCCAGTAGGTCTCGTAGCGTTCGGGGCTGCGATAGATGGTGCGCATCATGCTGGGCCAGGGCTTGCGGATGATGAGGAAGCCGCCGCGCGTGCGGCCCACCGGCTGGCCCTCGATGGTGACGCACTCGGCGTCAATGCCAGGTAGCGGGCGGGTGGCCGAGCCGGGCTTGAGCGGCATGATGATGGTCGGACTGATCATAATCGCACCGGTCTCGGTCTGCCACCAGGTGTCCATGATCGGCAGGCGGTCGCCGGTGATGTGGCGATACCAGAGCCAGGCTTCAGGGTTGATCGGCTCACCGACGCTGCCGAGCAGCCGCAGGCTGCTGAGGTCGTACTTGGCGGGCCACTGCTCGCCCTGCTTCATCAGCGCACGAATGGCGGTCGGCGCGGTGTAGAGGATGGTCGCCTTGTAGTCCTGCACCACCTGCCACCAGCGCCCAGGGTCGGGGAAGTCCATCGCCCCTTCGTAGAGGATGCTGGTTGCGCCCGCCAGCAGCGGGCCGTAGACGATGTAGCTGTGGCCGGTCACCCAGCCCGGGTCGGCGGTACACCAGTATACGTCGTCGGGCTTGATGTCGAACACGAACTTGGTGGTGGCGTAGCAGCCGACCGCGTAGCCGCCCTGCACGTGGACGACGCCCTTCGGCTTGCCGGTGCTGCCGCTGGTGTAGAGGATATAGAGGATGTCCTCGCTGTCCATCTCCTCGGCAGGCACCTCCACATCTTCGGGCTGCTGCTCGACGGTTTCGCTCCACCAAACATCGCGGCCCTCGTGCCAGGCGACTTCGTTGCCCGCCCGCTTCAGGGTGAGAACGTGTTCGATGCTGGGGGTCTTCGCCACCGCCTCATCCACGATGCCCTTGAGGTTGACCACCTTGCCCTTGTAGAGATAGCCATCGCAGGTGATGACCGCCTTGCACTGGGCGTCGTCAATGCGGTCAACCAGCGCGGTGGCGGCGAAACCGGCGAATACCACTGAGTGGATTGCGCCGATGCGCGCCACCGCCAGCATGGCGGCGGCAATCTCCGGCACGCGCGGCATATAGATGGTGACGCGGTCGCCCTTGCCGATGCCCAGCGCCTTGAGTGCGGCGGCGCAACGGTTCACCTCGCGGTATAGCTCGGCATAGGTGACGGTACGCTTCTCGCTGCCGTCCTCGCTCTCCCAATGGTAGGCAACCCGCTCCCAGGTAGGCGTCCCCTTGTGGCGGTCGAGGCAGTTGTAGGCGATATTCATCTTGCCGCCGACGAACCACTTGGCGAACGGCTTGCCCGACCAGTCGAAGGTCTGCTCCCAGTCCTTGAACCAATGTAGCTCGCGGGCCTGGTCGGCCCAGAACTCCTCGAAGTTCTCTATGCTCCAGCGGTAGAAGTCCTCATAATTGTCGAAGCCCTTGCTGCGCATATAGGCGGTAATGTTGGCGTTTGCCACCTCTGCAGCGCTGGGGCTGAACACCCGCTGCTCATTCAGCACGCGGTCGGTACTATCGAAATCGGGGCGGCGCACCACGAAGCTCGGCGCCGCGCTGCGGTCATCAGTCGCGGCCATGATTATCTCCTCCTGAATTATTTGCCACTGTTACTTGGATAAAAGCGCAAACATGAACCATCCCGCATCTTGCGGTCAGTGGGCTAGCGAGCTGAAGCGCCGCTAATCTAAGCGCCCAGCCACGCTAATCTAAGCCCCCAGCGGGGGTTTGGGGGAGAAATGCTGCCCAGCCACAATGCCGCCCTAGCCACGCAACGTAGAGCCCCTCAGATGAGCATGACTGGCGCTTCGAGATTCTCCCCCAACCCCCGCTGGGGGCTTAGCATCGTGCTGCCCGCTGCGCTCCACAAAATTAGGGATGGCTTGTGTTTCGTAACTGTTCACACTTGCGGCCAAAGATAAGAAAAAAGCCTCGTTTGGTGTTTGCACGGCGCAGGGTTTGAGCGCGGCGAGTGCGAATCCTGAAACTCGTGGACTGTAAGTGTGAACAGTTACTGTGTTTCATTATATCACAAAGTGATGGTGACGTTAACAGATCCTCAGTCAAGGTCAAAAGCAACCGGCCAAATCACCCGCCCCGGCGGGCGTTGTCCCTGCTGCACTGCTGCCATGTACTCCTCAAATGGACTGGGGCCGAGCGGGCAAACCATCGCGGCGTTCCAGGCGGTGGGTGTGGCCTGACCGAACGCCTGGGTCGAGGCAGAGAATGGATGCAGCGGCAGCACATATTCCGTCGGCGGTGTATCTGCTTCCAGGGCGTGGGCCAGCATCGCCACCATTGCTCGCGCCGCTTCGCTATCCCGCGCCAGGAAGACGCGCGGCTTGGTCGGTTCCTTGGCGTTAATCCGCGTGTAGCCAACTACCTCGTCATTGCGGGTGTAAACGGTTGCTTGCACCGCAGTATTAGGACTGAGCCAGTCGAGCAGGTCTGGCCCTGGCTCAAGCGCCATATCCACCGCGCCTTCCTCGTGCCGCCACAGCTCTTGCAGTGCTGGCACATCCTCGCTGGTTGGCTTGCGTGTTTCCAGCAAATCTTTGGGTAGCACGTTAACGGCGGCGATGACCTGTGACGGCCCATAAGCACGCTGCTGGTAGCCGAAGCGCGGATAGTAGGTGGGATGCCCCAGCAGGATGCTCAGGCAATAACCTTTCAGCGCCGCAATCCTGTGTCCTTCCAAGATAAGGCGGCCACCGATGCCCTGCCCTTGATAGGCTGGGTCAATACCAATCGGGCTGAGGTTGACCGCCGGCACGCTTTGACTAAGCAGGCGAATCCGCTCAGGCGAGAACAGCACGTGACCAACGACGCGGCCATCAAGTTCGGCCACTAGCGAGAGTTCGGGGTCGAAGCTGCGGCGATGGCGTTGCAGCGAAACGATCAGCGACACATCCACCCGGTTGTCGAAGGCCCGCATGTGAATGTCGGCTATCGCCGGGTAGTCTGCGACCACTTCTGGCCGGATGATTATCTTTGCTGTGTCCATGCCTGCTATCTTCCCCTTTGGCTACTCAAAAGCAAATCTCAGCACTTCTTGTGCCAACCGCACCCGATCCTTTGCGCCACCCATTACCGTCTGCGTCACCAGCACGCGCATACCGAGCGCGACGATGTTAGGCTGCAAGGCGGCGTCGGCATTATCAATCACCATGCCTTGCACCAGCCCGGCGTAGAGGCGAGCCACGCCCAGCGCGGATGGCTCATGGCCCAGCGAACTGAGCATCTCGGCGGCGGGACCCTTCAACGCCTTGCCGCCCACGATCGGGCTGACCG
>QHBQ01000413.1 GCA_003243865.1 Candidatus Chloroheliales bacterium
CAGCTGAAGCCGAGCCGCTGCCCGACCACGATACAGTAGTAAGCAATGAGCGGGTGGAGCACCAGGCCTTGCTGCGCGATGATTTCGCCACCGATGAACATGACGACGAGCAGGATGAAGTGCGTGATGATGAGCTTGAAGAGCAAGAATTGGAGGATGATTTGTATCAAAATGTAAAGACGATGGACGCGGCGGAGCTTGATGAGCCGAGTGATCTGATAATCAGCGGCGTGCCGGAAGGCGGTCTGCCGCGGTTCGAGCTGGACGATGAAGACGAAATGCCAGAGCTAGACCTGCGCCCTAGCGATCTTGAAGGCTTCAACACCGACGCGGTGCAGCTCTATCTCAAGGAGATCAGCCGCGCCCCGCTACTCAGCACCGAGCAGGAGCTTGAACTTGCCAATCGCATCGCGAGTGGCGACATAGATAGCA
This sequence comes from Candidatus Chloroheliales bacterium, assembly GCA_003243865.1. The sequence continues at coordinate 433 of QHBQ01000413.1, forward strand.
CCCAGCGGTTCGTGCTTGCCAACCTGCGCCTGGTGGTGAGCATCGCCAAGAAGTACGTAGGGCGCGGCCTGAGTCTGCTCGACCTGATCCAGGAGGGCAACATGGGCCTGATGCGGGCGGTCAATAAGTTTGACCCCACCCGCGGCTACAAGTTCAGCACCTATGCCACCTGGTGGATTCGCCAGGCGATCCTGCGGGCTATCTCCGAGCAAGCTCGCACCATCCGCCTGCCAGCCCACATCAGCGAGAGTATCAGCCGCGTCAGCAAGGCGGGGCAGGAGATCCTGCAGCGCACCGGCAAGCCCGCCACGCCAGAGGACATCGCCACCGCCACCGGCCTCGAGGTGCAGCGGGTGCGCGATATCCTCAAGAGTACCCAGACGCCGATTAGCCTGGAAACTGCGATTGGCGACGAGGGCGATGAGACCACCCTGGGCGACTTCATCCGCGACGAGCAGGCAGTCAGCCCCGAAGAGGCGGCGGGCCGCAGTATGCTGCGCCAGGAGATCCGCGACACGCTCTCCGAGGTGCTAACCCCGCGCGAGCAGATGGTGCTGCAACTGCGCTTCGGCCTGGGCAACGGCCACCAATACCCGCTGGAGAAGGTGGGCGAACAACTGGGCGTGACCCGCGAGCGCGTCCGCCAGATCGAAACCGAGGCGCTGCGCAAGCTGCGTAGTCCGGCGCTGGCAAGCCGTCTGCGCGAGTATCTACAATGAGATTAAAGGTTAAAGATTAAAGATTAAAGAGGGTTGCTCGAATGAGCAGCCTTCTTTGTTTCGTCAGAAAATGAGCCGATTCGCTTGACAGATAGGCACCCTCCTTGCTACAATAAGGGTGAAATTGGGGAGATTGAAATTGGCAATTAGCGGAGGGTTGCACAACACATGGCGGCAACGGCAGATATGAAGGTCAGAGAGGCGGAACTGGCAATCGCAATGGCCGAGGCTAAGGCTGAATCGGTAGCCGAGGCGAACGAGTCAGCGCGGATGGCCGAGGAGTTGCGCGACGAAGCGATTAAACTGAAGCCCAACCTCTACTTCAACCGCGAACTGAGTCTGCTAAAGTTTCAGCGCCGCGTGCTGGAGAACTCACTCTCGGAGCGCCATCCTTTGCTGGAGCGGATCAAGTTTCTGGCGATCACCCACTCCAACATTGACGAATTCTTCATGGTGCGCGTTTCCGGCCTGCGTGAGCAGATCAAGCAGGGGGTGAGCGATACCAGCCCCGACGGCATGACCCCCAGCGAGGAACTAGCGACAGTGCGGCAGGAGTTGCTCGACATCTTCGAGCAGCAGGCCAGCCACTGGCGTGACACCTTGCACCCTGCGCTGGAAAAAGCAGGCATCACCATCTCCGACTACAAACAACTTAACCATAAGCAGCGGCGGTTTGCCAGGGAATATTTCGACCGTGAGGTGTTCCCCGTCTGCACCCCGCTGGCAGTAGACCCCGGCCATCCGTTTCCCCACATCTCCAACCTCAGCCTTAACCTAGCGGTCAACCTGCGCGACCCCGACGGGCGCAAGCACTTTGCGCGGGTGAAGGTGCCAAACGTGTTGCCCCGCCTGGTGCAGATCCCCGATGAGGAGAGCAGCCCGACCCAGACCACTTTTGTCTGGTTGGAGCAACTGCTGATCGCCCACCTCGATCAACTCTTCCCCAGCATGGAGATTGTCGAAGCCCACCCCTTCCGCGTCATCCGCGACGCCGACATCGAGATCCAGGAGCTTGAGGCTGATGACCTGTTGCATACCATCGAGGAGAGCCTGAACCGCCGCCGCTTCGGCAGCGCGGTCGCGCTCATCACCAACCCGACTATCCCCCACCACCTCTGGGCGATGCTGATGGAGAAGCTGGAACTGTCGGTGGACGAGCATTACCCCATTAGCGGACCACTTGGTCTCTCAGATTTGATGGAAGTTTATAAGCTGGAGCGGCTTGACCTAAAGGATGCCACCTTCACCCCCCACGTTCCCGCCATCCTGCGCAACCGCGACATCTTCAGCGCGATTCGTGACCGCGACATCATCCTCCACCACCCATTCGACTCGTTCAATCCAGTGCTGGACTTCATCCGCACCGC
>QHBQ01000077.1 GCA_003243865.1 Candidatus Chloroheliales bacterium
GCGCTGAGGGCCTCGACGCTCTCTGCGGCCAACTCGGCTGCAGCGCTGGCCTCGCTCTGCTGGGCTTCAGCGGCGGGTTGACGATAGGCACCCTCTAGCGTGAAGATGCGGCGCAAGATCGCTACTGAGGTGGCATAAGTGGAGTCCATGCCGAGGTAGGCCAGGCTGCTGGTACCCAGGTTCTTGCCTCGTGTATAGGGTGTGTCTGAGGCATAGTGCAGCACGCCCAGGTCGAAGTTCAGCCGCTTGAAGTTGATGTGCTCACTGGCGGGGTAGCGGCTGGAGTAGATGTGCTCGTATAGCCCGTTCATGTACGGCCCGGCTTCCATCTCCACCACTGTGTAGCTCTCGCGGTAGAACTCGTCGAGGTACTGGCGGTTCTGCAAGTAGGTGCCTTTGACCGTGACCGCCTTCTGGTTGTCCAACACCGAGCCATAGACCAGCCAGGGGGCAACCTCACCCGCGACGAAGCAGTTGTCCAGCCAGTAGGTGTTCTGCGAATGTTCATCGTAGATGGAGTCGCTGATCATTACGTCGCCGATGCTGCCATTGAGGGTGGCGGCCTTGCCCAGAATGTAGATGCCCTTGATGTTTGACAGGCTCTGGGCCACCTGGGCCATGATAAAGTAGGCGGAGAGGCCGAGCGGATAGTCAATGTTGAGGATGACCGCATTGCTGCTATTGACCGTGTCGCCATCCGCAAGCCCCAGGCGGGGGTCAAACTCGGCGGTGCGTAGCTTGTTCAGTTCGATGATCTGCGCGTCCACTGCCATGCCCTCACTGGTTGGCACGAAGTGGACGCCGCGCTCGCGTTCGTCCGCCTCGCGCTGGGCCACCATCTTGCGGTTCTTACTCAGGTATGAGCGCATGATGTAGTACAGGAAGTTCTCCAGGCTGCTGCGGCTCTCCCCCGCCATGATGTTTTCATATTCTTCGATCAGCAGCGGGTCGTGCGAGAGCCGCATGAACTTGTCCAGTTCGCCGCGCAGCCGCACCGCGCTGCCGCTGACCAGGTTGCTGATGCTGTGGGTGTTGCTGGAGATGAAGTAAACGGGTCGGTCTTGCAGGTGCAGCTCTTCCATCTTTTGGGCAATCGGCTTCCACCAGCGGTGGGCGGCCTTGCCGTAGCCGATGTAGCTGCCACCCAGCATTCGCACAGTGAAGCTCTTCTGCCTGGCGGCAATGGCGAGCAGGTTGTTCCAGAAGTTGCTGCCCCAAACTGCCCGCAGCCGCTCCCAGTCCTCGATGCTGATCATCAACCGCGTGGTTAGCACCTTGACCATCTCGTTGTAGAGCGGCGAGTTCTCGTCCAGCCCGGCGCGCAGTATCTCCAGGGTGTTGGGATCGCGGTTGAGCAGGCCGTGCAGCTTGTTCCACTCGATCTGCAGGCCAACCAGCACCGGTATCACGTCGTCCACATCGGAACTGCTGGCGATGTAGACCGCCAGAGTGTTACGCCCATCGTAGAACCAGCGCCGCCGCCGCCCCGCTGCGCTGACGCTCTGCCACTTCTCCACGTCGCAACCGGCGGCCTTAAATACATCCTCGCTCTGGCCGAGTAGCACGCGGGTGATCTTCATGATTTCCTGGGGCAGCCGTTGCAGGCTGTAGGTGAAGGCGCTGAGGTCGGGTTCGGGCAGCGCCGCCTTCGAGTGCAGGCTGGAGTCGCTGTTGATGTGCGCCTGGATCAACGCCTTGACCTTGATGTCGCCGCTGCTGCGCAACATCGTGTTGTAGGTGCGGATGTATAGCTCGACATCCTGCTTCTGCGCGGGGTAGACCTCCTCGCGCCGCTGGGTGCTGGCCTCGTTCTGTTGCATATCCATAAAACCAGTCTCTCTTTCTCTTTCTGCCCGCCCTTTGCGGGCAATGCACGCATTTCGTGTTTTGCGTCTGCGACTAAAATATTGTTACTGTCATTGTGACTACTCCCCAGCAATAAATTGCGGGGCTTCTACGGGTTGGATACCGAGGCGTTGTAGTCCCAACGCCAGAATGTTCAAGGCAGCGTTATGGTCACGGTCAAGCGTCACATCGCAACAAGGGCAGTGGTATACCCTCACATCAAGCGGCAGCGGTTGACGATGACCACAAGATGAGCAAGTTTGCGATGTGTATGCGGGATAGACAGCCACGAATTGACGACCGGCCCATGCTGCCTTGTACGTCAACAAGCTGCCAAACTGCGACCACGCCACATCGCTGATACTCTTAGCCAAACAATGATTGTGGAGCATCCTATTAACATGAATGTCCTCAACCGCGATAACTTGATACTGGTTGACGATGCGACGGCTGTTCTGATGTGCAAAGTCGCCGCGCCGCCACGCAATGCGCTCGTGTACCCGCGCCACTGGCTTACGCGCCTTGCGGCGTGCGGGCGTGCCTTTAGTTTGCTTGCTGAGTTTGCGGCTGACTTTGGCAAGCTGCTTTTCGTCAACTCGAAAGAAGCGGGGATTGGCAATCACCCGTCCGTCGCTGAAAACAGCAAACTCTTTCAACCCCACATCAATGCCAACCTGTTCGGGGCTGACAGGCAGTGGTTCGGGGTTGGAAACATCGCAGCTAATCGTCACGTACCACTTGCCCGTGCTGCTCACGCTGATGCACACGGTTTTAGGCGTGCCTTCCAGCGGGCGGTGCAGCACTACTTCAACATTGCCAATCTTGGACAGGTACAGCACATTGCCCGTCAACTTTGCGCCGTTGCCATACTGGGGATAGCAAATGCTGTTGTATCTACCCTTGCCACGAAAGCGGGGGTATCCAGGCTCCTCACCCGCCTTCACGCGGCGAAAGAACGCCTTCATCCCCAGGTCAATACGTACTGCCACGTTCTGAAGCACCTGGCTATGTACCTGCTTCAAGTTGGGTCGCTCATCCTTCAAGGCGTTGAAGGTTGCTTGTTGGGCATAAAGCGACAGGGCTTCGCCGCGCTCATCAAACGCAACCTTGCGCTGTTCGAGCAGGTGGTTGTACAACCAGCGGCACTCATCAAGCTGCTTAAGCAGTGTGGTGGTTTGTGCTTTGGTCGGGTATATGCGATATTTGAGGGTTTTACGCATGCCATAATCATAACGTAAAATCATGACTTTGTCAAATTGCTTGCTGGGGCATTCATGCTCTGGCTAACGCAGGGCGGCTCATTTCCATAGCTAAAGCAAGGGGCATTCGCCGCTCTTGAAAGTTGGTAACACGCGGAGGGGGATGGTGGCAAGCGACGATTGAGGGTTGGGTGGGTAGCAAGTTATTGTTTCATCGTAGGGGCGGGCCACCGCCCGTCCTGGTGCGTGAACCAGTTAGCCAATAACTTGCGACCCACTCTTCAGGGTTTTAGGGGGCGGGGCAATAAAAATCCCCCATAAGTATCAAAATAAGCACAGGGTGGGGAACTTACAGGGGGTCTGGGGGTAAGCCCCCAGCGGCTGACTGGCAGCTAGGTTAGGGTTATGCAGCATCCCGCCATGCTTGAGACTGCGACTGCTGTGCCTACGGGCAGCATTGTTGGGGTGGCAGCAGCTGGGGGCTTACCCCCAGACCCCCTGGCTCATCCTCGGCTTTAGTCCTAATTTGATGCCTATGGGCAATAAATAAAACCCCCTTAGCGGGGAGTTGTGCGGCTGGGCTGCAAGGATTCGAACCTCAACTTTCTGATCCAGAGTCAGACGTCCTACCGTTAGACGACAGCCCAATATGTGTTTGTTCAGCGCAGAATATTATACCGCAGCGTGCTTGAACTTGTCAAGCATAAAATTCGCATTGACGACACGCCCTGCCTCTGCTAAAATAGGGCGTGTTGCCGCGTTGCAGCGGTGGGGTTTGCCCCCGTCAATGTTAAGAAGGGAGATCAGTTAGATTAGTATGGCAATGAAATACGTTAGCCGTTTTCTGTGGACGCTGCTTGGCATTGCAATGGTAATTGGCGTCCTTGCGGTTGGGGTGCTGATCTACAGCGTATTCAGCTTCGGCCAACCTTATACCAACGACCCTAACACGCCAGCGATCAGTTTCGTGATCAAAGATGGCGATACGATGAACCCGGTCGCCGAGCGGCTGGAGCAGCAGAAGCTGATCCGTTCCGCCTTCTGGATGGAGCTGAT
>QHBQ01000134.1 GCA_003243865.1 Candidatus Chloroheliales bacterium
ATGCTCTGGCCGGGCATGGACCAGCCGCCCACCCACTGTGGCAGGGTCAGCATCACTGAGTCTTGCAGTAGATCTTCGCTGGGGTAGAGCTTCACATCCATCACCCCCGCTGGCGCTGTGCCGAGATCGGTGGTGACTTGCGCGTAAGTACGTTGCGAGGCGCTGAACAGGGCGTTGCCGATGGCGCGGTTGCTGGCGAAGAAGTGGATGCGGAAATGCTCGTTTGCCATAGTCTCGAAGTTCAGGTCGGCATAATACCACTGCCCATCGCGCTTGACGAACACTACCTCGGCACTGACATTTCGCACCCCCCGCCCCGCCGCCTGCGAACGTTCGGTCAGCGTTCCCACCGCGCGGTCGCTGCCACTCAGGGATAGTCCGCCAAGTTCAAGCGCATAATAACTGGTCGGTTGACTACGCAAATCGGCGAACCAGATGGTTTGCTCCTGGCGCAGCGTGTTGGCCTGGGGGTCAACCGTGTTGATGAAGCTATCACCGTCGAGGTTGTTGACCGCCTGCTGGCGCTGGGCGAGTAGGGCAATAATCTCGCTGCGGGCAGTGGCGATCGGCCTGTTGTCGGATGACACTGCCCTAGGAGTCGCCGCACCAGGCCGGCTGGGTTGGACGGCAACGGCTACAATGTTGGGTTGGCTAGGCAGTGGCGGGACAGCAGTAGCGGTGGCGGTCGGCGCCTCGGCTAGTTTGTCGCTTACTGCCGCTTGCAGGGTATGGAAAGGTGCCTGGACCAGAGGGGTGCTTGCCTGCAGTAGGCTAGTAGCGGCAGAGGGGGGTGACTGGTTCGTCCCGCTGGATATGGCCTCCGAGTTCGCCTTGGGCGCGGGTTGGCCGTAGCCACGAGCAACGGCAGGCGCCGTAGTGACTGCGGGGCTACGCTCGAAGGTGATTGGGCGTGAAACGGGCGCGGCGCTGACGAACAGGCCATAAATGATCAGCGCCAGCGAAGCTAGAATCCAGAAGCAGACGAACGGGATGTGGTTAAGCCGGGTTTGACCCTGCGCGGGAGCCTGCAAGGCGGCGACCTCCTGGTCGTCACCCTAAGTGTCAGATTGTAGCTTGCAGATTGCAGATTGCGGAAGCCGCGGGCGGTGGGTCAGCGGTCATCTTCCTGGCCTGCAATTGCCAGACTACAGCCTCTTCCTTTGGGCGGCAGAAGTTTGTGTACGCAACGCCGCAGCCCATGCTGGTCAGCCAGCTTTCATTCCTGCTATTGTACTACGTTATCATGATTTGCGCAAGCTGTGATCAGATCCGGGGCAGGTGACGAGTTAGGATGGCACGTTGGGCGAACAACGGTTCGCCCCTACAAAATGCGGGTTACCCAAGAACTTGTCGCGCAACCATCAGGTGGTCGCCAGGTCCGAACGAATCGCAATCTCCTCCTCGCGCACCTTGTGTTCACGCACCTTCAGCAGCAGCACGATGCCGAGCAGGAAGTAGACCGCCGCGCCGGTGAAGATGGCGGCATACTCGGCGTCATAGTTGCGGTTCACGCTGAAGATCGCCCCCAGGATTCCGCCCAGCAGCGGGGCAATTGCCTGCGGCATTGCGGTTGCCAGATTGCTTACCCCCATGTACTTGCCCGCCTGGCTACGCGGGATCAGGTCTGTCACCATCGCCCAGTCTACGGCGGTGAACATTCCATAGCATAGGCCGATGAAGATGGCGAAGACCAGCACCATGCCCAGGTCGCGCACGAAGACGAACGGCACAACCCCCATGATACCGAACGCCCCACTGAGGGCAATCAACGGCTTGCGGCCGAAGCGATCAGACAATGGCCCGGAGACAATCGCGGCGACGAAGGCGAACATAATCACAATTGCCAGCAGCATACTCACCGCCTTGGCGGGGCTGTCAATAGTCAGGCCGAGCAGCTTGTAGCCTTGCGGCTTGACCACATCGCCCATCCAGTAGAGCGCGTAGGTGCTGACGGTGGCAATGCCGGTCAGGGTCCAGGTGCGGGCGAACAGCAGCCAGACGAAATCGGGATACTTCTTCGCCTCGATGCTGAAGATTGACAGCAGGCGGCGCACCCCCTTCACCTCGTGTGGTTGCACCCGCCCTGGCGGCGGTACGGGTTCACGCAGAAACAGCAGGGTGAGTAGCGCACAGGCCGCAACCAGCACGATAATCGTCAACATCGCGCCGGTGAAGTTCTTGTACACATCGAAGACGACCGACAGCACCAGCCCGCTTGCCACAGTGCCGAGCATCTGCATCCCGCCCAGCACGCCGCTGGCCTTGCCGCGGTCAATCTCCGGCACCATGTCGGGCAGCAGCCCGTGATACGGGCCATAGGCGATGTTGGAGACGAATTGCAAGGCGCAGTACATCAGGAAGAAGGCCAGCCAGCCGACCATTACCGCCAGGGTCATGCCCATCAAGGCGAGCAGGGTGAGGATACTGCCAACCGCAATGAACGGCATTCGCTTGCCAATTTTCGACTTGAACGAGTCGCTCCAGGTGCCGAACATCGGCTGCGAGATGGCCGCCAGGGTCAGGCCGGTGAAGCTGATGATGCCCAGGGTAGTCACTTTCACGTCGGTGTGGGCATTGTCCAGCACGAATGGCCCGATGGTGAGCTTGCCATTGACCAGCAGCCGCTCAGTCAGCGCGCCGTTGACTGCAGGCAGGATGATCACGCCAATCGCTCCCCACAGGAAGCTGAACGCCAGTTGGAAGGCGCTGAACCAGATGTATCCGAGGAAGTTCATCCGCTTCAGCCCGCTGTCGGCCTTCGCCGCCACCACCCCCGTCATGGCCATAGCTTGCACCTCACCTTTCATTGTTCATAGGGCTGGGCCGCCCGCTGCGCCGCTATTATATCACCATGTGGAATCTTATGGCATGATGCGACGGGAAGTACAAGAGGTTATTTTATACATTTTGGGAGTTGTGATTGTGTTCTCATCAACTCTGTGGCTTGCCGTTGGGCAATAGCGGGTTTGGCTGCTGGCGGCGCGACCAGAGGTAGAGAAGGATGAGCAGGAACGGCGGAGCGAAAGACATGACAAAGCCCCAGCTATGAATATCACTCATTCGATTGAACTCAGCTTCGTCGAGGGTTGGGGCAATTCTATATTGTGACATCCACGCTCCTACCGCCGTCGCAGCGACGAGCAGCAGCCCGAAGGCGGCCCGCCAGCCAGCTAGCGACTTGATTACTGCGAACCCGGCAAGCAAGGCTGAACCGGTGGCAACTACCAGATAGACCTCGTGCCCATAGTTGTTATTCAATAGGCCGAGCGACAGAGAACTTACTATCTCCCAGGTAAAGACGACGGCGATGACCCCCCACTGAACGTAAGGACGTATCTGCCTGAGAGCGTATGCGCCACCAAGCCAGACAGCGAGGATAAGAGGAATGAGTAGCAAGCTAAACCAATAGCCGCTGAGGATCAGGCTGCTGTAGATAAGCGTGCCGACGAGTGCGCCGAGCAGCACAAAGGCAACGCGCTTCGCCCAGCCTAGCGCTTTGTTATCAGCGGGCGGCGAGGCTGGTGAGAAAGGCGCAGGCGTGGGAAATGTGGTTATCTCCGCTGGGCCGACATAGTTGATGACCGGCGTGCCGCTATCTGGCCCTTCATGCAGGGCCGGTTTGGGGTTCAGGTTGCTTGCCATTTGGTTGCGCTCCTTAAGACCAGCCAACGGATTGTAACAGCGGATAAACGGATGTAGAGATGACCCGTAGGGGTGGGTTGCACTCGCCCTACCGCCCGTGCGGTAATGTCCATCGTCAACATTATACCATAAGCCCATAGGGCGGGCCGCCGCCCGCCCCTACGTCCGTCAACCACGCCCAATCCGTTTATCCGCTGTTACAATCCGTTGGCTAGCGTTGTCAGCGCCGCCGTGCCACCCTCGGTGATGAAGCCGCCCTGGGTGCGGGTGGGCAGGATCGCAGCGACCGGGTAGGTTTGCAGTGTGGCGAGTGCTTGGGGGTTCGACTTGTCGGCTGTCAGTCTGCCATCGGCGTCAATCGTGAACATATCGCCGCAGCAGAGTACCCC
>QHBQ01000422.1 GCA_003243865.1 Candidatus Chloroheliales bacterium
GTGGTGGTTCATGTCAATCAGTTCGACTGCCTTCTGCGCCATCAGGAAGGCTACTTCCAGCACGGCATCGGGTTCGCCGACGAAGGTAACGACCATGCGGTTGTGGTCGCGGTCGGCGGAGTGGTTGAGCAGGCGCACCTCCAGACCCGCATACTGCGCCTCCAGCACTACGCCGCTGATCTGCTCGATGACCTCCTCGCGCCGCCCCTCGCTGAAGTTGGGCACACATTCGACAAGTTTGGGCATGGGTACTCCTCTCCTCTTTGGCTTACGAGGGATATTGTACCATATGGCGGGGATGAGTTTGAAACGCGGGAGATGCGGAAGGGACACGTTCGTTCAGCTGCGCCCGCCTTGACAGCATCAGACCATATATTGTATAATTCGAGCGCGAAAGCAACCAGACATTCCTCGATAGCTCAACGGCAGAGCAGGCGGCTGTTAACCGCAAGGTTGAAGGTTCGAATCCTTCTCGAGGAGCCAGTGACCAACCGACCGATAAGGGTCGGTTTTCTTTTGCCGTCAATCTGCCCGCCGCGGCCAGACGTATGCTATATGGTACAGTTATTGCATCATGCTTATCAAGAAGAGGAGCAGCCTTCAAATGCACAGATGTATTGCCATTCTGACTACATCCTTGCTGGTGATGTTCACCCTCGGCTGGGGGTTGGTCGCGGCGCAGGCCGCCATCCTCACTGCGCCGCCAGCAATCAAGATTATCGCGCCAGCAAACGGCACCACGCTGAAGGGTGAGCGCATCGTGCTGACTATCGCCAAGAGCAACTTCACCTTCGACCCGGCGGCGACCAACAATCCCGCTGTTGTCGGGCGCGGCAACTATCGCGTCTTCATTGACGACCAGTTCGCTGGCATGGACTTCGGCGCGGTCACATCGTTGCCCAACGATGTCATGCCTCGCATTAAGGCAGGGCAGCACAGGCTGGCGGTACGCCTCTACAACCGCGATAATACCCCCTACGCCGGGGCGCAGGGCGATGAAATCAGCATTAACCTTGCCAACGCGATGAATTACGCCGCCGCGCCGGGCCAGCCGAGCATCCAGATTGTCGGCAAACCGCAGGCCGATGGGCACGACCACTTTGTCATCCAGGCGAAAATCGCTGGCTACAAGCTGGCCCCCGACCTGATCAACAAGCCACCGCAGCCAGGCATCGGTCACTACCATGTTTACGTGGACGGTAACAAGCTCGCCAACGTGGGGGTCAGCGAAATATCCTCAATCCCCAGCGACCTCAACCCCGACCCCAACCTGCTCACCCCCGGCCAGCACACCGTCACTCTGGTGCTGGAGACCCATCAGCACGTGCCGATCGTGGGCGGCTCCTCGCAGCCCGTCACCTTCACCGTGACTGCCGCCGACCTGTCCGCCCACGATCCCTCGCTCGCCACCACCCTCGCGGGGATGAATATGGACATGGCTACCCCCAGCGCCGTGCCGGCCGGCATAGGCGCGGCTAGCCCCAGCGCGGCAGCAACACTCACGCCGCATGCTGCACCAGTGGCGCCCACATCCGACAGCGATCCCAGCTTCGGCCTCTGGCTGCTGGTAATCGTCGGCGTAGGCGCAATCATCGTGCTGGGGCAATCGCTGTTCCGCAGACGGCCCACCACCGCCAACCCTGCCGCCGAGAGTGTCCCACTGCCGCCTACCGCCCAGCCATTCCCACCCAGCGACGAGTGCTGATGCTTACCGATAAGCATCGGCGCAGGGGCGAGATTGCTCTCACTCATAGGCATCAAAATAAGAATAGGGTGGGGAACTTACAGGGGGTCTGGGGGTAAGCCCCCAGCNGCTGACTGGCAGCAAGGCTGGGATTGAGCGCCATCAATGCCATGCCTGAGAGTGCGACCACTGCGCTTAGGAGCGGCATTGGTGGGGTGGCAGCAGCTGGGGGCTTAGCCCCAGACCCCCTGAAGCTAGTCGGCCAGCGCCAATCTTGTCAATATGTGTGGGCGAGGATCATAAGGGCTGTTGCAAAGTCGGCACCAGGGCGCGATAAATCCACGCCTCTACATGAGTTTCGTGCTTGTAGGAGCGCAAATTCATTGCGCCCTGGTGAAATGCCAGCGATATACATCGTCATCATCATTGCTTTTATGGCGTGGGGTGAGGCGTCGGCTTGCTGATTGGTGTAGGTGTCGGCGGCAGCGGGGTAGGGGTAACCGGCGGCGAGGTGGATGGCGCACCGGGGGTAGTGAATACGTACGATGGGGTCTGCTGCGGGGTGGGCAGCGGTACGGTCGGGGAGGCGGCGGGCAGAATGGTGACCGGCAGGCGGGCGGGGCTGATGTTGATTGCCTCGATGCCAGGCGGCAGGATGACCGTCGGGGTAATCTCATAGTTGCCAGGGCCGAGGCCAGTCAGGTCGAGGACGGCGCGGGCATCGGTCGGCTGCATCGCTTGCAAGGCGGCTAGCGGCCCGGCCAGGGTCAGGTCGAGGCGGTTGGTGGTAAGAACCACATCGAGGCCAGGGCGGGCATTGGTAATCGTGACGATGACCGGCAGGATCTGGGTGGTCTGCACCTGGCGGATGACTACCTGCACATCAACCGAGTTGGTGGGCATATTGTAGAGCGAGACACCGCTACCAAGCACGAGGCGGGTGTGGGTATCCACCGTCGCAGTCTGGCCGGTCACATCCACCGGCTCGGTGTCGAGGAAGTTAGTCTGACTTAGCACCTCTGGCTGGCCCAGGATGGTGACGATGTTGGGGTTGACGGTGATTGACTCGATGCGGTAGCCGTTGGCCGGTTCGCCCTTGACGTTGAACTTAACCGGCACGGTGCGATAGTTGAGCGACAGCTCGATTGGCACGGTCACATGGACGGTGGGCGGGTTGAAGGTAACGCCGGGAACGGGGTTGCCGCTGGCGTCGAGCGCAATGGGCGACAGGTCACCGCTGGCGGTGGTGTTGCGGTGGTCAACATTGACCTCGATCTGGGCCTGGCTTACCTTGCTGATCAGGGTGGCAAGGCCACTGACCGTCACGGTGGTGGTGCTGACGCTGGCCTCGTGTATGGTGTAGCCGAAGTCGGGCGTGCCACTTATATGCGCAGCGAGGGGAACCTGCTTACTGGCAAGCGGGTCGAGGCGCACCTGCACGCTGTGCGGGCTAACCTCTGCCGTAACCCCCGCCGGTACGTCCACCTTGACCGGCACTTCGTAAGTGCCATCCTTGTAGCCGCTGAGGTCAATATAGGTGTGGATGGTGGCCGAGTTGATGCTCCGCATCACCGAGCGGTTGGCGCGGACAGTAACATCAACGTTGATCAGGCTGAGGGTGGGGTGCAGATTGGCGGGTACGCTACGCACGTCAATTGTCTGGGCGTTGAAGGGGGCAGAGTCCTGCGGGTTGTTCAGGCTGATGACGTAGATCCACAGCGCGATTGCGAGGATAAGCGAAGTGACTGCCCGCACGATGATGCCAGCCCAGCGGCTGCCATGCTCCTCATCGTCGTCGAAGAGCAGCGTGTCGCTGGCGGCGCGGTCGCTGCCGGGCCAGAGACGGCGCAGGTCGAAGTTCATCGCGATTTCCCGTCCACGCTGCCCTTGGGGTGAAGGGCCAGTTCAGAGGTGTCAATTGCCATCGTCTCGCGGCGGGTAGCGTCATCGAGGGCGCGGCGACGGCGGCTGGCGCGACTCTTCAGCTTGAACAGATCGCGCAGGGTCGCCCGCAAGCGAGCNGCGTCGAGGTTGGTCAGCATCTTGCCCCCCACCGCCACCGAAATCGTGCCGCTCTCCTCAGAGACGACTACCGCAACCGCGTCGGAGTGTTCGCTGATGCCCAGCGCGGCCCGGTGGCGGGTGCCATGAGAGCCGAAGGTGTTCTCGCTGAGCGGTAGCACCACGCCTGCGGCCACGATGCGCCCGCTGCGAATGATGGCCGCGCCATCGTGCAGCGGGGCGTTAGGGAAGAAAATGTTGGTAAGCGCCGCGCGGCTGACGTGGGCGTCGAGCAGCGTGCCGCGACTGGCGTACTCTTGAAGCCCGGTGCGTCGCTCCAGCACCACCAGCGCGCCGATGTGGCGGCGGCTCAGTTCGCTGGCTGCTTCCACTACTTCGCTAATCGCCGCTGCCATCGTTGGCGAGTGGGAGAGTTCGCGGCTGCGGCTGAACAGGTCGCTGCTGCGGCCCAGGCTCTCCAGGGCGCGGCGCAACTCCGGCTGGAA
>QHBQ01000435.1 GCA_003243865.1 Candidatus Chloroheliales bacterium
TTCGCCCCGCCCAGCTATCACAGCGGCAGCGTCACCTACAATCGGATGGCTCGCTTCGCCAACGGCACTTCGCTCGAACTGCTCGGCATCACCAGCCATGAGCAGCCCGCTACGGTAGGTGGCGCGGCGCACGACTTCAGCTACTTCGACAACGGGCCGAGCCAGTTCGGGTTCGCGTTGCGCAGCGATAACCTGCCCGCGCTGGTCGCCCAGAGCAGGGAGCGAGGCGGCAGTCTGAGCGAACCGCAGTATGGCGAGGCCCGTCTGCCCGACGGCTCGCTGCGCTCGTGGATGAGCAGCCATCCGACAGAGATACAGGATGAGCAATTCCTGGTCGTGCCGTTCGTTATCCAGTACACCACTGGCTGGGGGCCAGAGCTTTGGCGCGGGCAGGGGTTGCTCGAACACGAGATTGATTATCGCGGCATCGCGGGGGTCAGCATCACCGCTAACGATGAGGATGTTGACGCCCTTTACCTGTACAACTATGGCCTGATTAACACCATCGTCGGCTACGACGGTGTCCCCTTCTACCCGCTTGACGACGGTGGCTTCATCGAACCGCTGCTGGGCAGCGCTGATTATGCGAGCGGCAGCTACAAACCTTTCTACCCGCCACAGGTGCATACTATCTTTCTGGCCGTGCCAGACCAGAACGAGGCGGCGGCGAAGCTGCGGGCGTGGCGGGTGGAGTTTGTCGAGGAGCAACGTTGGGATGAGCGGGTGGCGCTGCGGATTGATCCGCAAACGACAATGGGGCTACGCTTCGCGTTCATTAGTGAGGAATAGATAAGCTTATGGCTGACCCAATTACCTTGAATGTGCAGATGGCCCGCCCTACCCTGCCCGCGCTCGGCACGGTGCAGGTGGCCCAGGCGATGGTTGAGGTGCGGCCCAACGCGGCGGCGTTTGCCGATGCGCCCACCTCGCTGAATATGTGCCTGGTGGTAGACGTCAGCGGCAGTATGGAGGCGCAGAACAAGCTCAATTACGCCAAAGAAGCGGTTAAGTTGGTACTCGACCGCTTCGGCCCACAGGATGCGATCTCGGTGGTCGCCTTCAACAGCCGCCACCAGACGATTGTTCCCGCCCAGCTTGCCGACGAGGCGAATCGGCCCAAAATCAAGCGTGACATTGACGCGCTACGCGCTTCGGGCGGCACGCGAATGGCCCCGGCGATGCGCGAGGCGCTGCGCCAGCTTGCCCTCGGCGCGCGGCTGGGCGGGGCGGGCAACTCGCCGCTCAACCGCATCGTACTGCTCACCGATGGCCGCACCGAGGCCGAGGCCGACTGCCTCAACGCTGCTACTCTGGCCGCGCAGCAGCACGTCGGCATCACCGCGCTGGGTCTCGGCACCGGCTGGAACGAGCGGCTGCTCGACGAGATCGCCGCCCGCACCGGCGGCGTCGCCGACTATGTAGACCAACCCTCCCGCATTGTGGACTCTTTCCAGGAGGCGGTGCGTTCGCTGCAACAGGTGGTGATTGACAACGCCACCCTGCGCTTCCGCCTAGCCAGCGGAGTCAGCCTGCGCAACGTTTACAAGGTGGTGCCGCAAATCAGCCAGCTTGCCTCCGCGCCCAACATCGGGGCCGACTTCGGAGTGGTCAGCGAATACTACCTGGGCCAGATCGAGCGGGGGCGCGGCCAGGCGCTGATGATCGAGATGCTGCTGCCCCCTTCGGAGGCGGGCCGCTTCCGCGTTGCCAGCGCCGAGCTAACCTTCGATCTGCCTGCCAGCCGTCAGCGCGGGCTGATCGTCAGTTCCGACATCATTGCCACCTTTGAGCCGCCTGCGCAACTGCCCAGCATCCCGCCAGCCAACCAGGGGGTGATGAGCGTGGTGGAGAAGGTGACGGCCTACAAGTTGCAGGAGCGGGCAATGGACGACCTCAGCGCCGGTCAGACCGATGCGGCAATCCAGAAGTTGCAGGGCGCCGCCACCCGAATGTTGTCGCAGGGCGAAATCGAGATGGCCCAGCGGCTCACCGCCGAGGCCCAGAACCTGCAAGCCAACCAGCCGATCAGCGACGAGGCCCGCAAGGCGCTCAACTATGGCCTGCGCAAGACGGTGCATCTGAACCTGAATGACCCGAATAATCCGTTGTTCTAAGTGCAAAAGCATGAGTCATCTCACAATTTGTAAGCGCGGGCGCGGCACGACGCTAAGCCCCCAGCGGGGGTTGGGGGAGAATCTTGCCCTGCGTCAATGCCGCCCCCATTGCTAGCAAAAAGCCCACAGATGAGCATGACTGGCGCTTCGAGCTTTCTCCCCCAAACCCCCGCTGGGGGCTTAGCTTAACGGCGCTTCAGCTCACTAGCGTACCGGCTGCAAGATTCGGGATGACCTGTATTAGAAGAAGAACCCCCGATATGAGGAGGCTAAAAGAAGGAGACTTTATGGCCCAGAGCATCATTCACGTAGATTCGTTCACCAACCAGCCGTTCGCGGGCAACCCAGCCGGGGTCTGCATCCTGCCGGAGCCGGGTGACCCCGCCTGGATGCAGACCATCGCCCGCGAGATGAGCCTGTCGGAGACCGCCTTCCTGCACCAGCAGGAGGACGGCTACAGCTTGCGCTGGTTTACTCCCACCACCGAGGTTGACCTGTGCGGCCACGCCACCCTCGCCAGCGCCCACGTGCTGTGGGAGCAGGGCCACTTGCAAGCCGACGAACAAGCCCGCTTCCAAACCCGCAGCGGGCTGCTCACCGCCAGCCGCAACGGCGACTGGATCGAGCTTGACTTCCCTGCTATCCCCGAACATCAGACCGTCGAGTATCCCCACCTCAGCGAAGCGCTGGGGGTCAGGCCGATGTACGTGGGCAAGAACCAGATGGACTATCTAATCGAGGTCGCCACCGAGGAGATGGTGCGTCAGATGAAGCCCGACTTTCCGCTGCTGCGCAAGGTGCCAATTCGCGGGGTGATGGTTACCAGCCGCGCCAGTTCGCCAGGCTACGATTTCGTATCCCGCTTCTTCGCTCCAGCGGTCGGCATTGACGAAGACCCGGTCACCGGTTCGGCGCACTGCTGCCTTGGCCCCTTCTGGGGTGAGCGGCTGGGCAAGGATGAACTGGTTGGCTATCAGGCATCGGCGCGGGGCGGGGTGGTGCGGGTGCGTCTCGACGGCGACCGTGTGCTGATTGGTGGCCAGGCCGTGACGGTGATACGGGGGGAACTGGTTTGACAGTGCGACTTAGATCAGCGCGAAGCGTTCGCGTCCGCCGGAAGTCGGCGGGAGGGGGTGAGCGAGGTCAGCGCTTTGCACCACCATCAGGTTGCTGAAGTTGCTGAGGTCGCAGACGGTGACGTAGCCGCTCTTCGTCTCTGGCAGGCGGCTACCACCCGCCTGGCTACGGATGAAGACCCGCACCCAGGGTGGGCCGCACAGATAGTCGCTGTCGGCGCTTACTTCGCGGCCACAGGCGCGCAGGCGCAGGGCGGTGTCGTAGAACTGGCTGCCGCCTGGCGCAGGGCTGTACATCCGCACGCACCACAGCCGATTGATACCGAACACCC
Source organism: Candidatus Chloroheliales bacterium (assembly GCA_003243865.1). Next base: position 3,523 of record QHBQ01000435.1, read on the forward strand.
GCTCGAACAGGGCATACATCCGTTCCCGCTCCCGCTCCAACCCGCCGGAGAAGAGCAAGCGGCTGCGCGGGTTGAGCCGGAAGCTGAGGCCTACGCTGCGGCAGTGTTCCGCGAACTGGGCCAGGGCGTGGGCATGGCCCATCAGGCAGACCTGCTCACCGATTGCCTCCGCCTTGCTCAACGCTGCGGCAACGCCGAGGTGGTTGTTGGTGTAGCTGGCGCTGTCGCTATCGGCGAAGCGGAGTGCGATGGCGCTGAATACCAGCACCGCCTCAGTGTCCGGTTCGGGGTCGCGGGCAACAGTAATGATGCGCAGGCGGTCATGCTCGGTCAGGTCGGGGAGCAGGTGGGCGCGCAGGTTGGGCATCAGCGCGGTGAGGTAGAGGTAAAGCTGATGCTGCTTGAGCGGCTGCCCACGCAGGCCCTTGCCCAACGCGGCGGCAGGGGAGAAGTATTGCAGTTCGCTGCTCGCCACCGGCGGGATCTCGCGCCAGTGGGCGATGTGTTCCGGCGACACTGCCCGCCGCTGGCAATACTCGGCATAGGCGGGGCTGGCCTGATACTGGTACTCGAACAGACGCAGCGCCAGCGCATTGAACGCGCCGCCACCCCAGGCGGCCCGCTCCTGCCGCTCATCCAACAGCGCCGGGGCGGTGGCCTCGATGAACGCGCCAATATCTTCGGCCAGCCGCGCTTCCTCTGCAATCAAACTGCCCATATCTCCCCTTCGGGAATGTGAATGGCGAGATTAAAGATTATAGATTAAAGAAAACCAATCTCCTTCATCTATAATCTTTAATCTTTAATCTTTTATCTATAATCTTTAGTCCGGCCTCAAGGCAGGGTTAGGACGTAAACCTCGAAGTGCTGACGCTGGGTCAAGGTAGCATCAAGGCTACCGTAGCGGGCGAGCAGCCAGTCGCGCCAGCGGGCAATATGGCGGGCAAGGTCGGCGGGGGGCAGGGTGCGGGTGCGCAGGAAGCCACCGTACTGCTGGTCGTGCAGCATCCGCGCGACGGTTGGCTGCGTCTCCCAACCAAGCAGGGTCAGCCGCTCGACGCTGGCTCCCTGGCGGGCCAGATGGTCAACCACAGCGTTCCCCACCGACTCGCGGCCCCAGGGCAGGGGCGGCACTCCCGCCGCATCGAGCAGTTCGCCCCAGGCGGCCAACGCTTCAGCAAACGGCGTGCCTGGCTCCTCAATATCGAAACCCAACAGCAGCAGGCCGCCGCGCCGCACTACCCGACGCAACTCGCCAGCGGCGGGCCGCCAGTCGCCGACCAGGTGGAAAACGTGAACCGCCAGACCAACTTCGAAGCTGGCAGCGGCGAAGGGGAGCATCTTGGCATCGGCCCGCACCAGGCGGGCGTGGGCTGCGTTGCATTCGCGCAGATGAGCGGCGAACAGTTCGAGCATCGCCTGCGACTCATCCACCGCCACGTAGCGCACCCCGGCGGCCACCAGCGGTAGCCCAACCCGCCCGCTGCCCGCGCCGATTTCGAGGTAGCGGGGGTCGCTGAAGCCGCGGGCCGCCACCAACTCGCGCAGGCCGCGACCCACCTGCTCTTGTATCCCCGCCGGGTAGCCGCGGGTTGCATCGTATTGCGCGGCGATGTTATCGTACAGGGCCATCAGGCTGCACCCCTCGCTTTCACAATGTGGAAAAGTATACGCTGGCGGGCCGATGCTGTCAAGCCGATTGGTCGCGGCGGGGTTGTAGCAAAGTGGGTCAGGGCGCAATGAATTTGCGCCCCTACAAGGGCGAAACCGATGTAGGGGCGGGATTTATCATGCCCAACCAGGGCGCAATGAATTGCGCCCCTACAACCGCAAAAACCTTGTAGAGGCTGGATTTATCACGCCCAGGGGCCAACGCTGTCAAGCCAATTGGGTGCGGCTGGTCTTGACAAAGCAGTAGCTTTCCGATACACTGTGCCTACCATAGAAGTCAGGAGGTAGGCCGCTTGCCTATCATCGGCCAGATGCTGCAATCAGTGCTAGGTCGGCTCTTCTCTCGCCGTCGTGCGGCCAATGGAAGCCGCAGCGGAGCAGCCACGCCTGCGCCCAATCCTGATCCGCCGTACCTGCCCGACCCCGCCGCCGCCCAACGCTGGCTGAAACTGGGGATTAACTCGGCGCTTGATGGAGAGCGCGACCGCGCCCGCTATTGCTTCACCCAGGCGGTGCGAGCCGACGAGCAGAACGCTCATGCCTGGCTCTACCTCGCGGGCGTGGCGGGCGATCCCGTTGAGGCCCTCACCGCAGTGCAGTGGGTGCTCGCTCTGGAGCCGGATAATGAGCAGGCCAAGATCGGCTACCTGTGGGCGCGTTATGAGCTTGGCCTGCTGCCGCTGCCCGAAGATCGGGTCACCAGCCCGCTGCCGGGTCGCGCCACCCCCGCATGCGGCTTCCGCTCCACCGCCGAACCGCTCGAACCCACCAGCGAGCCGGAGCCGAGTAGCCCGCCTCATATACAGACCTGGCTGCGCCTGGGTGTGGATGCCGCGGTCAGTGGCAACCGTAGCTACGCCTGCTACTGCTTTGCCCGCGCCGCAGAGGCACCAATCAACGAGCGCAGGCTAGACCAGGTGCTGCTCAGGCGACGCGCCTGGCTTTATCTTGCCGGGGTCGCCGCTGACCCGGCCCTCGCGCGGGCGGCGCTCGAACGAGTGCTGGCCGAGGAGCCGGACAACAGCGAGGCGCTTCGTGGCCTGAGATGGGCTACGGAGCGTCTCAATAATTAAGCACTACGGCCTAATATCAATTCAGCATGGTGCTGGTGTAAAACGGATGGGCGCGATAAATCTGCGCCCCTACGAATAATACACTCCCTCCTTGGCGAATTGCTATAAGCAAGGACTGGCTGCCTGCCTGAAAACTCTCCAGGCCACTAACAGCTTGACTCATCCGCTCTATGTCTGTATAATCAGTAACGCATCCAGATGCTACTCTTCAGACGTAATACCAATTGGCTATGGTGCTGGTGTAAAACGGATGGGCGCGATAAATCTGCGCCCCTACGGATAATACACTCTCCTCGGCGAATTGGTATAAGTAGGGATAGCGGCTAGCGTTTCTCCAGCTGTAGCGCAGTATGAGGCAGGCACTGATGATCGAGCTGCTCAGTAAGGCCTACGATTACGTACAGCATAATTCGAGCCGGTTCTGGGAGGCAGTGGGGACGCACCTGCGCATCAGTTTGACCGCGCTGGTGATTGCCATCATCATCACCGT
>QHBQ01000165.1 GCA_003243865.1 Candidatus Chloroheliales bacterium
AGCGATATTGACCTGGTGGTGCTGGATGTGGGCCTGCCGGATATTGACGGCTTCGAGGTGCTGCGCCGCCTGCGCAATGGCGGCAGCGATGTGCCGGTCATCATCCTCAGCGCCCGCACCGACGATGTTGACCGTATTGTTGGCCTGGAGCTAGGGGCCGATGATTACGTGATGAAGCCGTTCAACCCGCGCGAACTAGCCGCCCGCGTGCGCGGCCTGCTGCGACGGCTGGAGCAGGTGCGCGCTTTGCGAGAGCAGATTGGCACGGCGGTGAAAAGCCTGCCCGGCGGCCTCGCGCTCGACCCTGCTCGCCGCTCGGCCAGCTACCAGGGCCAGACCCTCGACCTGCGGCCAAAGGAGTTCGACCTGCTCGCCTTCCTCGCCGCCCACCCCGGCCAGGTGTTCAGCCGCCCCGCGCTGCTGGAGCGGGTCTGGGGCTACGACCGCTACGTTGACGAGCGCACGGTGGATGTTCACATTCGCCGCCTGCGCGAGAAGCTAGCGACGATTGACCCCGCCGCCACCCTGCTCGAAACTGAGTGGGGCGTTGGCTACAAGTTTGTGGGCTAGCGCTTGTTGACTCCTCCCTTTTCGGGGGGGGGAGAGGGCGCGAGTCGCGCAACCCGGACCCGCCCCCAGCCCCTCTCTCCGAAGGGGAGTATGCAACTACTCCCCTTCGGAGAGAGGGAGTGAGTCGCCTCAGAACCATGAGCAACCCTTTTCATAGCTTGACGGTTCGGTTGTCCGCGCTTTACATCGTTGGCGCGGTGCTGCTGGTCGCCGCCATCGCGTTTGGCACCTACGTCTACATCGGGCGCTACCTCGACGCCAGCCTCAACGCCGACCTCAACGCCGCTGCGCAATCGGATGCGCAATACTTCGAGCTGGCGCTGGGCAGCGGCGGCCTGCCGGGTGGCGCACTGGTTAGCGGCGTTGCCCCGCGCGTGGCTCAGTTGCAGACTAATCGCTTCAACGTGCGCATCTTCGACCCCAACGGCAACCTGCTCGCCGCCGCGCCGGAGCGCATTGGCAGCGCACCCAGCAGCGCGGCCTTCAACCTGCTGGCCGGCGATACCATCCTGCTCCACCCTGTCCTCTACAACGACCCCAACCGCCTCTACACCGCCGCGCCGGTTAGCTACGGCGGGCGCACCGTCGCCATCGTCGAGCTATCCACCAGCCGCGACAGCATCAACCGGGTGCTGTTGCTGCTCGGGCGCGTCTATCTGGTCGCCCTGCTCGCCGCCGCTTTGCTCGCCGCGCTGTTCGGCTTGTGGCTGGCCCGCACCGTCAGCCGCCCGATCCGCCACATCGAGGCGGTGGCCGGACAGATCGCCGCAGGCAGCGACGCGGGGCTGAATGCGCGCGTCGAAGCCGAGAGCGGGCGGCAGGACGAGATTGGCGCGCTGGCCCGCAGCCTGAACGGGATGGCCGACCGCCTCAGCGCCCTGCTCGCCTCACGCAACACCTTTGTCAGCAGCATCAGCCACGAACTACGCACCCCGCTCACCACCCTGAAGGGCAACATCGTCAACCTGCAAGACGAACCCGGCCTCAGCCCCGCCAATCGGCGCGCCTTGACGGTGATGGAGCAGGAGACCGACCGCCTCACCCGCCTGGTCGAAGAGTTGCTTGCGTTCGCCCGCAGTGGCGGCATTGCCCCCAGCGAGGCACTGGCCCGCCGCCCGCTCGACCTTGTTGCGCTGGCCCATGAACTGTGCGCTGCGCTCGAACCGCGCGCCACTCGTCTCGGTCTGCAACTTAGTTGCGCTGCTCCTGCCGCCGTCACCGTCAACGCCGACCCTGACCGGGTCAAGCAAATCCTCATCAATCTGCTCGACAACGCGCTCAAGTTTACCCCACCCGGCGGTTGCATTACCATCAGCGTGCAGCGCGAAGACAGCGTCGCCCTCGTGCGCGTGGCCGACAGTGGCCCAGGCATTACCTCCACCCAACGCGAAGCCGCCTTCCTCCCCTACGAGCGTGGCGCAACCGCCCGCTCCACCCCTGGCCTGGGCCTCGGCCTCTCGATTGCCCGCCGCCTTGCCGAAGCGCACGGCGGCAGCCTCAGCCTGGAGTCGAACCAGCCGCATGGCACGGTTGCGGTGCTGTGCCTGCCAATTTAACATCCGTTCACACTTACCTAAAGCGCGGTTCATACTTCTGCCACATCTTTGGCTTACAATAGGGTCGTCAGATTATTATCTGATTGTCACCATATAAAAAGGAACTGGAACAAAGGAGATTAGCAATGAGCATCATATTCAAGCGCATCAGCGCACTAGTCGCCATGATGATGGTGCTTAGCCTTGTTGCTGCGTGCGACACGGGCGGGGTGGATGGCACCCAGGTGGTGCGCAATATGCAGGCTGCCGTCGCCAAGATCAACACCACCCACAGCAGCGTGCAGGTGCATATTGACCTGATCAGCCCGCCGGTCAAGGGCGACCTCACCGCCGAGTTCTGGCAGCAGATGCCCGCCCTCTTCCACGGCGAGATCAAGTCGGTCAACTTTACTGGCCTGGATGCTTTGGTTGGAATGCACAATGTCGGCGGGGATAATACGCCCGCGCCGGGCGCAACTCCGTCCGGCGCGAGCGGCAGCCCCGCCCCCGATAATCAGCCCATCCTCAGCGCGCAGAATATGCAGGGCAGCGTCCTGGTGGCCGATGGCAGCGCCGTCTGGCTCTACACCCCCGCCAGCAACCGCGTCTACAAGGCCAGCCTCGACACCAAGAACGTAACCCTGGCCCAGACCCAGGTGTTCCTCCAGGGCTTGCAGGGCGTGGTTGACCGCATCCTGGCGGTCAGCGACGTGAAGGGGGTGGGCGAGGAGCAAATCGGCGGGCGCGATACCTACAAGCTGGAGCTTACCGCCAAGCAGAACCTGGGCAGCAGCCAAAACCCCACCATCGCCGCGCTGCTAACCGGCGGCAAGGTGACGCTGTGGGTGGACAAGCAACTGAACGTCCCGCTCAAGCTGCAATACGACAACTCCAGCATGGGCACGGTCAGCGTCACGGCGGTCAATCCGGAGTTCAACCAGCCGATTGACCCCGCCAAGTTCCAGTTCGCCCCGCCCGCCAACGCCAAAGTGGTCAACCTCGACACTGCCAAGCCAACCTACATGACCCTCGGCGAGGCCCGCACCCGCGCTGGCTACAATCTGCTCATCCCCACCTACCTGCCCGACAGCGCAGTGCTGGTCGGCGTGGCCCAGGCGGACGAGCCGAACCCCGACAACCCCGCCGCCACCGAGCGCATCACCTTCCTCAACTTCCAGGGCAACACCGCGTCGTTCGACATCATCGAGGCGAAGAACGACCCCTTCCTTGCCAAATACGCGCAGCAGCAGGCCAAGCCCTACCAGGCCAACGCCACCGTGCAGACCGTAACCGTGCGCGGCGTGACCGCCAGCGCGATCACCTATACCGCCGACAACCAGCCGCGCAGCCTGGTCTACTGGACAGATAAGAGCGGCATCATCGTCAGCATCAGCGGCAACCTCAACCTTAGCGACACGCTCAAGGTAGCTGAGTCGCTGAAGTGATTGCAGATATAGGGCCAGCCTTGAGGGGTGAAACTGCGGCGGTGGGCGCTGTTCTATTCCATTCCACTTTGCTGTTTGCCTATGTGTGGCAATGGAACTGGAATGGAATGAACATTGAGGTGGGTGTATCTTCCCCTCTAGGGATCCCATTCCAAATTCCACGCCACTCTTACGAGTGGCGTGATTATGGAATGGAACTGGAACGGCAGGCAGAGCATACGCCCCTGGGCAACCAGGCGAAATCGCTGCAACCATTGGCATAGCGCGGCTGTCAAAGTCACTGGCTGGGAGCAGGGCGAATGACGGTTCGACCCTACACACAGCGAACAACTAATCACCAATCACTAATCACTATGGTACAAGGAGGGTGCTTCGCATGGCTTCACTGCTTGAACTCAAGCAACTTAGCAAACAGTACGGCGCTACCCTGGCGGTAGACCACCTCGACCTCACCGTGCAGCCGGGGCAGATTTACGCCTTCCTCGGCCCCAACGGGGCGGGCAAGACTACCACTATCCGCATGATGCTCGGCCTGGTGCGGCCCACCAGCGGACAGGTCTGGTTCCAGGGCCAGCCACTCGACGGCCACCCGGAGCGCGTCCACGCGCAGGTGGGCAGCATGGTGGAGACGCCTGGCTTCTATCCCTTCCTCAGCGGCGCGGAGAACCTGCACGCCTTCCAGCGGCTGCATGGCAACAACGACGCTGCCCGCATCAAAGCGGTGCTGGAACTGGTGGATCTCGCCAGCGCGGGCAAGAAGCCGGTCGGCGCATACTCGCTGGGGATGAAGCAGCGGCTGGGCGTCGCCCTTGCGCTGCTGCACCGCCCCCAACTGCTGATCCTCGACGAGCCGACCAACGGCCTCGACCCTGCAGGGATGAGCGAGGTGCGCAACCTGCTGCTGCGGCTGAAGGATGAGGGCTTCACCATCTTTCTGTCCAGCCACCTGCTGCACGAGGTGGAGCAGGTCGCCAGCCATGTCGGTATCATCAACAACGGCAAGCTGGTCAAGGAAGGGTTGCTGTCTCAAGTGCTGAACTCCAGCGAAGCCCAGCTAGAGCTACAGAGTTCGCAGGCCGACCGCCTCAGCAAGTTCCTCGCCGCCTGGTTGCCGCAGCACGTACCCGGCGGCAGCGTGCGACAGGACGGCAACCTGGTCAGCGTTGCCGGTTTCACTGGCGACACCGAGGCGCTCAACCGCGCCGCGCAGCAAGCAGACATCCCCATCGGTGGCATCATCCACCGCCAGGCCTCGCTTGAGCAGCTATTCTTCCAACTGACAGGAGCGCAACAATGAACACCATTCGCGTAATCAGCGTCGAAGGCTACAAGGCCGTGCGTAGCCGTATCTGGCAAGCCAGCCTGTTGGTCGGCGCGTTGTCGCCACTGCTATTCGGGCTTGGTTTTCTGCTCGCCCGTGACTATCTGATCAAGAACAATTTCTACACCTGGCTCACCTTCGAACGATTCCCCCTGTTTTTCTTCAGCGCGATGCTGGGGTCGGCGCTGGTGGGCGGGTTGACGGGCCTGGTGCTGACCGACGAGAGCCGCTTCAACACGCTGAAGAGCGTACTCACTAGCGGCGTGACCCGCAGCCAGTACCTGTTTGGCAAGCTGTTTTTCCTGTCGGCCTGGGTGGTAGCCGAGATGATAATCTTTACCCTGACTACCCTGCTGATCGGCTTTGCGCTTGGGCTGAACAGCCCACATCTGGCGGTGTTCGCCCAGGCGGTGCTGGTGGAGACTGCCTGCCTGCTGGCAATCATACCCTTCTTCATGCTGGTCGCTCTGTTCACCAACAACTTCTTCATCGCGGCGGGCGCGGGGGTGGCTTTCTCTTTCGTTACCATGCTGCTCAATGCCTTCGGCAGTGGGCGGCAGTACATGGGCTACTTTCCCGGTTCAACCAGCGTCGCCTACATCTTGGTGCTGACGGATCAGTGGGGAAAGCAGTACAATGACCCGCTGCTCTGGACAATTACGCTGGCCGCGTTCAGCATTATCTCGCTGGTCGCGGTCTGGACGGTGATGCAGCGGCGGGACATTCAATAATACATAGAACTTACACAGTTCAGCAGGGCGAACAGCAGCTCGCCCCTACAGAAATATGCCTGGGGCGGACGCAACTGCGTAACTCCTAAATACAAAGCCCCCGCAGGGGGGAGGGTTAGTGAGAGAATCTTGCCCGGCGACAATGTTTATCGTCACCGCCAATGCTGACGTAGGGGCGAATCGCGCACGACCACAGACATAAAAAATAAGCCCGGGTTGGGGAACTTACAGGGGGTCTGGGGTAAGCCCCCAGAGGCTGACCGGCAGCAAGGCTGAGAGAAAGCAGCATTGCACCATGCCTGAAAGGGCGACGGATATGCTTACGATTAGCACTGGCGAGTTTGCAGCAGCTGGGGGAAGACCCCCAGACCCCCTCAATTATCATCGGCTTTCATCCTAATTTGATGCCTATGGGTGAACGACGTTCGCCCTGGTGAAAGATGCAAATCTATCTTATAATGGAGCTTGATGACAGACAATAGTGCAGAGAAGCTAATCATCCGCCTGGTCAACCTGACCCGCCGCTACAAGGTGGGGCCGAATGTGGTCGAGGCGGTCGCGGGGGTGAACCTGGAGGTCGCGGCGGGCGAGTTCGTCGCGCTGATGGGGGCGTCGGGCAGTGGCAAGTCCACCCTGCTCAATTTGCTGGGCGGGTTGGACACCCCCACCGAGGGCGAGGTCTGGGTGGGTAACGTGAACCTGGCGACTGCCAAGCGCAATGTCCTCGACCAGCACCGCCGGCACACCGTCGGCTTCGTGTTCCAGAGCTTCAACCTGCTGCCCACCCGCACCGCGCTGGAGAACGTGGAGATGCCCCTGGTGTTGGTGGGCGAACGGCCCGCCGCCCGCCGCGCCCGCGCCGCCGAATTGCTCGCCCAGATGGGTCTGGCCCCGCGCGCCGACCACCTGCCCAACGCCCTCTCCGGCGGCGAACAGCAGCGGGTGGCGATCGCCCGCGCCCTCGCCAACAACCCGCGCATCCTGCTCGCCGACGAGCCGACTGGCAACCTCGACTCAAAAAATGGCGCTGAGGTGATGCGCATCCTGCGCGCGCTCAACCAGGAGCGCGGCCTCACCCTCATCGTCGTCACCCACGACCCGATCGTGGCCGCCTACGCTGACCGCATCGTGCGCCTGCTCGATGGCAAGATTATCGAGATCAGCACGAACCCTGCACCCCCCGATGTAGGGGCGCAATTGATTGCGCCCGCCGCGCCTGCGCCACAGGAGGTGACGGTATGAGGTTCCCCGATCTGCTGGGCAACTCGCTTGCCAGCCTGCGCCGCCGCAAGGTGCGCACCATCCTCACCTCGATCGGCGTGTTCGTCGGCATCGTTACCATCGTCACGATGGTCAGCGCGGGCATCGGCGCGCAGCAGCAAGTCACCGCCACTCTCTCCGGCCTCGGCTTCGAGAGCATCACCGTCAACCCCAAGTACAGCAGCGGCAGCAGTAGCCCCAGCAACGTCCCCGCCCATCCGCTTACCCCAGCGGTAGTGGCGCTGATAAAGCAAATTCCTAACGTAGTCAGCGTCACTCCTGATATCAACCTGCCGGATGCCATTCCGGAGGTGGATATTAGCGTCAAAGGGGTATCCGCGCCGGTCTCATCCTTCTTCAGTAATGGGGGCGGCGTCAACATCCTGTCGGGCGGCCAGATTACCATGCTGGCGGGTCATGATTTCGATGCCAATCATCAGGATGGGGTCATCATCGGGGCGCAGAGCCTGTACAACAGCTTGCACCTGGTTAGCTCCTATCCGGCTGATGCGGCAGTCTACAATCAGCTACTCGGCACTCCGGTTCAACTTACCGTAGTTGACCCCCGCGGCGAACAGCAGGTCTTTACTACCACCCTGGTTGGTGTGGATAACAGCACCAACCTTGACGACATTCGTGCCCCCGGTGCCCGCCCGGTCACGGTGAGAAATGCCTCGGTACGCATTGGCAGCAACGTCAAGGTCGCCATCGTGCAGTGGTGGTATCGCCAGCCCGACATCCTGGAGAAGCGCGGTTACAGCCGCGCCACCGTCAAGGTTGACAGCGTTCCTCATGTAAACGCAGTTGCGGACAAGATCAGGGGCTACGGTATGCAGGCGGATACGGTATCTTCTTTGATTGACCAGATTAGCCGTGTCTTCACCATCTTGCAGGTGATGCTTACCTCGGTAGGGCTGCTCGCGCTGTTGGTTGCCAGCATCGGCATCGCCAACACCATGATCATGGCGATCTACGAGCGCACTCGCGAGATCGGTGTGCTGAAGGCGCTGGGCGCGACCCGCGGCGACATTCTTGGTATGTTCATGCTGGAGGCCAGCTTCATTGGCTTGCTGGGGGGTATCTTTGGGGTAATCGGCGGTTGGCTGCTCGACCTGCTGCTCAACTGGGGGCTGAACACTTACCTGGCATCGCAGGGCTTCTACGTAAACCTGCAAATCTTCCAGGTCAACGCCGTGCTAATCATCGGCGCGCTCATCTTCGCGGCGTTTGTTGGCCTGCTCGCTGGTCTCTACCCCGCCCGCCGCGCCGCCCGCCTCGACCCACTGGCCGCGCTGCGGCACGAATGATTGTAGATTGTAGATTTAAGATTGCAGATTAGAGGCTGTTTAAGAACCGCTGGATTTGGGCGTAGGGTCGTGTGGCGCACGCCCTGCCGCCCAGCTTAGGACGCATTCGCCTTTCACAATCTACAATCTTAAATCTACAATCTGTAATCAGTCTAATGTCCCCAGGTGACGACCAGCGCAACCGCCGCCGCGAACATCACGGCGGTAGTTATCCAACCGAGGATATTGCTACCGTTGCCGTTGACCCGCTTGCCCATCACCTTCTTGTTGTTGGCAACCAGCATGATTACCACCAGCAACGGTGGGGCGAGGAAGCCGTTGATAACTGCAGTCCAGAACAGGGCGTCAATCGGGTTGATGCCGATAAAGTTGATCAGCATCCCGATGATGGTAGCGGCGGCAATCACGGCGTAGAACTGCTTGGCACGACCCGGCTTCTCGTCGAGGCCGAACTTCCAGCCGAACATCTCGGCAACGGCATAGGCGGCTGAACCGGTCAGGATTGGCACCGCCAGCAAGCCGCTGCCGATCAGCCCCAGCGCGAGCAGCAGCCCGGCGGCGTCGCCAGCGATTGGTTGTAGCGCCTGGGCCGCGTCGGTAGCTGATTGAATGTCTTTCTTGCCGTGAGTGAACAGGGTGGCCGCAGTCGCCAGGATGATGAAGTACATCACCAGGTTGGAGAAGAGCATCCCGATGTTCACATCCCAACCGGTGTACTTCAACTCTTTATCGGTTGCCCCCTTGCGCTGCGAGAGGCTCTCGCGACCCTTGCTTACCTCTTCCTCTACCTCCTGACTGGCCTGCCAGAAGAAGAGATAAGGCGAGATGGTGGTGCCGAGGATAGCCACTAGGGTAGCCAGGAACTTACTATCGAAGCTAAAGGTGGGGGTGAAAGTGCCATGCAGCACATCGCCCAAGTTGGGGTTGGCGAAGAAGGCCGCACCGATATAGGCAAACAGGGCCAGAGTCAGCCACTTGAAGATGTTGGCAATCAGTCGGTAGGAACCCCAGATCTGCAGGGCCAGAATGACCGCGGCAATTGGCACAATCATCGCCACGATCGGGATAGGCAGCAGCAGGTTGACGGCGGCAGCGATTGCGCCGATGTCCGCGCCCGCATTGATGGTGTTGGCAATCACCAAGGCCAGGATGGCGGGGTAAAGCACCAAACGGGGGTAGTGGCGGCGCAGAATACCCGCCAGACCCATACCGCTGACCATGCCGACCTTGGCGCAGATGAGCTGCACTGTCGCCATCAGCGGGTAGGTTACCAGCGCAAGCCAGAGGGTGGAGAAACCGAGCGAAGCGCCTGCCGTGCTGTATGTGCCGATACCAGAGGGATCATCATCCGAAGCGCCAGTGATCAGGCCGGGGCCGAGTACCTTGAACGCCCGCTTGAGCTTATTCGGCTCGTTCTCAATCTCCGCTTCGATAGTGCCAGCGCCACCCGCCGTCTCCTTATGCGGGATAGTGGGGGCGTTCTGTTCCGACCGGATAGGAGGAAAGCTGATGGCCCTGCGACAAACCGATAGCACCGAAGCAGAAGAACAGAACGCCCCCACTATC
>QHBQ01000238.1 GCA_003243865.1 Candidatus Chloroheliales bacterium
ACCACCATCGCCACGGGCCGGTCGGCGATTAGCTGGCGGGCATAATCGGTGATGCCGCTGTAGCGGAACATATAGCCAACACTGTTGATCACGCCTGCCGCTTCGATTGCCGCCAGGCTGCGGCGGGCGGTGTCGAGGTCGAGGCCGAGCGGCTTGGTGGTGAAGATGGCGCAGCCCCGCGCCGCAGCCAGCACCAGTTCATCAGCGCGAGCAAACGGTGGCAGACAGTCGAATACGGCGTCGAGCTGCTCGCTTGCCAGCATTGCACGGTAATCGGTGTAGAGCCGCGCCTCGCGCCCAGCCGCCAACGCTGCGGCCCGCTCACGGTCTATGTCGCAGAAGGCAACCACACGGGCGGCAGCGCCCAGTTGGTCGAGGCGCTGGAGATACTCGCGAGCAATGCCGCCGCAGCCGATAAAGCCAATCGTGATCACGCTGCCCCCTCCTCGTTCAGTTGCCACCGCGCCGCGTAGTAGGTAGCTTCGATGTGCTGATATGTCGCATCATCGAGCGGCGGCTGGGTCGCCAACGCGACGTTCGCGGCCAGGTGCTGCGGGTCGGTGGTGCCAACAATCGCGGTGCTAATCAGGGGATTGGTCAACACCCAACGCAGCGCCAGGTCAGTGCGCCGCTCTCCTGCTTTCCCTCGCACCCAATCGAGTCGTTGGGCTATATCCCACTTGCTTGCCCAGTCGGGGTGGCTAGGGCGGGCAGGCAGGTCGGCGATGCCGTTGGCAACCGGCTGCTTGACGATAATGCCCATCCCTTGTGCAGCAGCGGCGGGAATCAGTTTCACCCCTGGCTCCTGCTGCAAGATACTGTAGCTTACCTGTAGGGTGGCGAACGATCCTAGTTCGAGCGCCCGCCAGGCCACCTCGCCATCGGCGCTTATCCCGATATGCCGCACCAGCCCTTCGGCCTGGGCGCGCTGTAGCCCGCGCAACGCTGCGCCATCATCCAGCGCCCACTGCGGCGGGCTATGCAGTTGCACCAGATCGAGGTATTCAGTGCGCAAGCGGCGCAGGCTGCCCTCGATCATCTGCCGCACGCCAGTCTCCGACCAATCCTCCTCGGCGGCCCAGCCAGTAGTGGTGCGCCGCTGCTCGCGGCCACACTTGCTCGCCAGCACCACCTGCTCGCGCCGCCCTTGCAGTGCCTCACCGAGCAACGCTTCGCTGTCGCGGTAATCGGGGGCGGTGTCAAAGAAGTTGATGCCGAGATCGAGCGCCTGCCGGAGCAGCGGCAGGAAGCTATCGGCGGGCGTCATGGCGGCAAAGCCGATCGGCGCGCCGCCGTAGCCGAGCAGCGACACGGTCAGGCCAGTGTTTCCCAGCGGGCGTTGCGGTAGCATCGGCGTACGATAATCTTCTTTTCTAAATATGGTTTCCCCCAAAAGGGGAGGCAAGAAGGGAGAGTATGCGTCCCTCAGTATCTGCGCGCTTCCCACTCCAAGCGGATTATAGCGGCGAATCCAATTGCCGTCAACAATGTGGGCCAGGGCGCAATGAATTTGCGCCCCTACAATTGACCTGTTCCTCACCAGCGGCATCAGCAAAGAGCAGCGCGAGCAGATGGGCGAACTACCGCGCGGTCACGGCCTGCTCGGCGTGCTGATCAAGGAGGGCAGGCCGATCCGCATCCCCAACATTAGTAAGGACCCGCGCAGCGTCGGTTTCCCGCCCAACCAGCCGCCGATGGTCACACTGCTGGGTATGCCGATTCAATATATGGGCCGTGTGGTCGGCGATCTCTACCTTGCAGATTCCATAAAAGAGAACCCAGCGCGAGAGGCAGCCAGGTTCTCCACTATGCTAATGCTGTAGCGGCAAACTAACGCCGACGGTTGACCAGTCTACCCTGTAGCATGAAACCGCCGACCAGCAGCACGATAGCAATAATAGCAATGCTCAGTGGCAGTGAGCTATCGGCATTACCCGTAGTTGGCATCGTGTTGCTAGTACCCGACGAACTAGCGGAGCTACCCGCCATACTGCCGCTACCCGATGTGCTGCTCCCACTCATCACTTCGCTGGGAGTAGGGGCGGTCATGCCGCTATCGTTTGCCATTGCGGGCATAGCCGGGTTGTTGAGCATGATGCTGACCTGCCCCGGCTTAGATCCGTCAATCGGGGTGTGGTCGTTGCTAACGGGCTCGACGATGAGGTTGTACTTGCCGCTGGGCCAGGCGCTGAGGTCAACCGGAATGGTGTTGCTGCCGGGCATCCCAATCATCCCGCCCATGCTCATCCCGCCTGACATATTGCCGCCAGCCATGGTCTCGGTTGTAGTCATCGCCATCCCACTACTCATGGTCTCGGTTGCGGTCATCGCCATCCCGCCACCCATGTTCATCGAGCCACCCATGCTCGCGCCTTTGCTGCTGACGATGACGTGATAGTGGCCATAGCCAGTAATGTTCGGCTTGCCTTCAAGGTCCAGTGAGGGAGTGAAGTTGGTGGGCTGAACTTCGATGGTAAATTTGGGGCCGACGGTCGCTTCCTTGGCAGGGGAGTTAATCGCCACTTCGGGCTTGCCTGCGACACTGGCCGGGGATAGGGCGGGCTTAGGGTTGGTTGGCTGGTAGTCAATGCGTACCTGAACGGCAGTATCCATCATATCTACGTGCGTGTTGCTGGCGAGGTCGAAGATGAGCGTGTGTGGTCCTGGCTTGACCCCCTCACCAGGCAGGGTAAAGCTGGCACTGGTGTAGAAGTTGAACAGCACGCCCATGCTCGCGTTGTCGAGCATCACATGGATGTGACCCTCACCAGCTTTGTCGGGGAGGCCGACATCCTGGGCAGAGATGGTGAAGTTGGATACCTGCACCGTAACCGGAATGTCGGTGCTGGTAATAGTTGCCCCATCGCTGGGGGAGATGACCTTGATGTTGGGCCTCGTCTGGGCCAGCGTGTGGCTAAAGCCGGTCATCCCCAGCAGCAAGGCCAATACCGCCAGACTCAGGACGATCTTGAACTGCCTGTACCTCTTGATTTGCATAAACTCTTTCCTCCTTTTATGGTTGCCGCTAAACCCAAAGTTGGGTGTGTAGCAGTACAGATAGAGGGCGCGTTCGCCCTTCACCCAATTAGACGCGCTCAGTTGCCCAAATCTTACCGCTATCTGGGAGCCAATTTAAGAATCCGATGGAAGCTATCGAGCAGTTTGAACGAACTAATGAAGATTGGCTTGGTTGCCTGCACGAGCCAGGTGACCGCCGCGAGGCGGCGCTTGCCGATCTGCGCCGCCTGATCATTGCGGGCCTACCTTATGCCCTCGCTAGTTGGCTTTCTGCTACTGACCCCCACTTCGCGGCGTTGGCCGAGGACATTGCCCAGGAGACGCTGCTACGAGTGCTGGACAGCCTGGACACCTTTGCGGGGCGCAGCCGCTTCACCACCTGGGCGCAGAAGATCGCGGTTAACCTGGCAATTAGCGAACTGCGCAAGCGGCGCTGGCAGGATGTTTCGCTAGAGCAACTCGTAGCAGATGGGATGCAAATTAGCGCAGCATCCACTAGCGACCCGCAGATAACTGCCGAGCAGCGGGTGATGCTGATAATGGTGGGGAGGATGATGAATGAGGAGCTAACAGAACGGCAACGCCTGGCGTTGATTGCAACCATGGTGAAGGGGATGCCTCTGGAGGAAGCGGCGCGAAGGCTGGATACCAACCGCAACGCTCTGTACAAGTTGCTGCACGATGCCCGCCTGCGGCTCAAGAGTCGCATTGCCCTCGAGGGGCTCACCATCGAGGAGATACTAGCCAGCTTCGGGTAAGAATTGGCCCGTCCCCAGCGTCAGGTAGAGTGCAGATTATGAGAAACCACAAAGAAAAGTCTAATAATTGGCTAGTTGAACTAGCAAATCGCCTAATGTGGTGGAAGCGGCCAAAGAACCCGCCCTTCGACGTTCAGACGGCGCGAAACATGGTGCAGATGGTAGCGCTGACCGAGGCTACAGAGTATAGCTGCGCGGATGCTTACCAGCTGCTCGACAAGTTCGCTGAAGCGGTCGCCAGCGGTGAGAACGTTGCGGCCCTGATGCCGCTGGTGTATCGTCATCTTGAACTGTGCCAGGATTGCCGTGAAGAGTTCGAGGCTCTCCTACGGGTGGTGCTGGCGAGCAGAGATTCATCAGGCTGAGGTGGCGAATGACACTGGTTTTGCTTTGTTGTGGCACACAGAGCCAGGGTTGGAGTGCGATCACGCGGCCAAAGTGAGCTACTATAGGATGTTCGCTACTTCGACCTGCGCCGTAGCAGTAGCCAGTGGGTAGCGTGATCGCCGCCAACATCACCAACCACCGCCCCGGCCTTTCCACCGAGCAAAGAGTTACGCTTCACCATCAGAGGCGATGAAGCGCTTGCCCAGCACCTGGCGGTTTGCCAGGCTAAGGGTGGGATAGGCATGGATGGTCAATGCCGCCAGACCAGGATTGAGCCGGTTCTTCATCACTATGGCAAACTCGTGAATTAGCTCACCCGCCGCTGGTCCCAGGATGTGTGCGCCCAGCAGGCGTACCGCGAGCGGGCTACCAGCTACTCCCCTCGTGGTAATCAGTTTGAGCATTCCCTCAGTGTGCCCATCAGTGCGGGCACGGTCAATCTGGCTGAACTTAAGCCGGGTAACAATCACCTCACCATGAGCCGCTCGGGCCTCTGTCTCGGTCAGGCCGAGGTGAGCTAGTTCGGGGTCGGTAAAAGTCACCCAGGGTAGCACCCGGTAGTCGCGCTTCTGCTTGCCACCCAGGATGTTCTGCGCTACGAAGCGGCCCTCCTGCTCGGCGACATGGGTGAAATAGTAGGGGCCAGCGATGTCGCCTGCCGCCCAGATATTGGCTGCACTCGTGCGTAGCCTGGCATCAATCCCAATGCCCTTCACTCTACCATTCTCCCACGCGAGTTCGACCCCGGCCGCCTCGAGGTTCAGTGCCTCGATATTAGGCGTGCGTCCCATTGCCGCTAGCACGACCTCGGCATGAACCTGCGACGACGCGCCGTTTACCTTAACCGTGATTACCTTCTCCCCCTGCTGCTCTTCGACACGCTCAAGCACAGCGTTGGTCAGCACGGTGACACCTTCAGCCTCAAGGTATTGTTGCAACATGGAGGCGAGTTCAGCATCTTCACGAGGCAGGATTTGTTCATGGCGCTGCACAATAGTTACTTTACTGCCAAAGCGGGTGAACATTTGGCTGAACTCGGCGGCTATAGGCCCACCACCGATGATTAGCAGTGAGCGCGGCAGCTGCTTCAGTTCGAGGAAATTTTCGTTGGTTACCAGCTCATTATTGTTCAGACCAGGGACAGCGGGTAGGGCAGGCCTGGAGCCGGTGGTTATCGCAAACTTTTCCGCAGTGTATGTGCGTGAACCGACCTGGATGGTATGGGAGTCAAGAAAGCGAGCCTCACCCCAGATAAGTTCCACGCCCATGTCGGTAAATATGGCGGGCGAGTCGTCCTCCTCAGCAATTTGCTCAATTACAGCGCGGGTGTGTTTGAGCGCGGCGGCGAAGTCCAGGCTAGCGCCATCAACCCTGATGCCACGTTCGCCCGCATCATGCCTGATCTGATGATAAAGCCGGGCAGTCGCAAGTAGGGTCTTACTTGGTATGCAACCAGTGTAGAGGCAATCTCCGCCGATTTTACCGGTCTCCCGCTCGACCATGGCAACCCGCACTTTGCCTTTGCTTAGGTAGCGAAGGGCCTTGGCGATGGTGAGGCCAGCAGTGCCTGCGCCAATAACGATCACATCGAAGTCGAAATGACTTTGCCCCTCCTCACCGCTACTACGCCTAGCCATAGACATTGCTCCTTTTCACCGACCTTACCCATATCAGCTTTTAGAATGATCTCCTGCTGCTTATGCAGAAATTAGCTGTCGTTTCAAGCAGCAGCTTGCAGAGGGCTTCTCCTTGTGGTGGGAGATGCTATATCGTTATGGCAAGGATAGCATATCTTAATGGCGGCGACAAGTGTGGGTTACAGCGCTGTGATAAAGTCCGCTCCCTTGCCTGGGTTAATCAAGTACGGTATAATCAAGGTATGAGCAACCAACCAGCACTGCGCCTACGCCAGGTAAACCAGGCCGCGCCTAACTTCACCTTGCCTGCCACCGATGGCACGAACGTGGAACTTAGCGCCTACCTTAAGCCGGTTGCGCTAGTCTTTCTCCGCCACCTGGCTTGAGTGTACTGCGCCGAACATCTGGTGCAGTTGCACCTACCTCCCACTACCGATCAGATTGCCGCCCTCGACGCGCGAATCTTGGTCGTCTCCTTCGCAGCGCTGCCCCAACTGCAGCACTGGGTGCCTTACTTTCACCTCAAGTATGTTGCGCCGCACTACGCCCAGCTGAACCTGCCGGTACCGGAGGATGTGCTCGCCCGCACCCGCTTCCTCACCGACCCCACCCTGGCTGCTTACCACACCTACGGCCTGGGCCGCAACTCGCTGCTACGGGTGTACGGTCCGCTTATCCTCTGGCAATACCTGCGCTGGTTCATTCAGCGCAAGCCTGTACACCGCCCCAACCAGGACACCTTGCAGCGCGGCGGCAACTTCGTGGTCAATAGGGCTGGTATCATCACCCTAGCCCACACTGGTCGCGATCAGACGGAGCGTCCGACGGTGGCGGATATAATCGCTGCGCTGCGGCAATAGAACTTTCCGATGCCTTAGCCTTCGTCTAGTCGTTACTGGCGTACAAATCTGCTCCAATTCTTCTCACAGGCCCTTTTTCCGATATTGACACCCGGTGGCAGCGTGTTGTATACTCTATCCAAACCAACCAGCGGCAAGCAGAGTTGGTCTTTTCTAGCCCCGTATATGATACAAAGTATCAGCAACAGGCGTGTGAGAGCGGCTAACTGAGACTCTATGTAGATAACTAACCCGAAAGGAGGGCTCTCAAGAGGATGCGAGCACTTGGCAAACGGACACAACTAATGAGCGTACTCTCGATGGTACTTACCCTCACGCTGGCGGGCTGTGGCGGCAATGCCGTCCCCACTGGCGGCGCTGCTGGCGGCGGCAAGAAGCTGAAGGTGGTTGCCACCACCACCCAGCTACAGGACATGGCTAAAAACGTGCTGGGCAATAGCGTCGAACTGCAAGGTATCCTCACCGCTGATGCCGACCCCCACGAATATCAGCCGAGCGCCGATGACGCCCGCAAGCTGGCCGACGCCGACATCGTGCTGCGCAGTGGCGTGGAGCTTGAAAAGTGGATGGATAAGCTGATCCAGAACAGCGGCACCAAGGCAACAATCGTGGATTGCAGCCAAGGGGTAAGCGTGCATAAGGGTGATGCGGCGAAGCCAGCGGGCGACCCGCACATCTGGTTCAACCCTGCCAACGCTAAACTGATGGTGGGCAACATCCTCAACGCAGCCAGCGCCAAGGACAGCGCCAACACCGCCTCCTATCAGGCGAATGCCGATAAGTATGATCAGCAGATTGACGATCTCGATAGCTACATCAAGAGCGCCTGGGCCACTAAAATCCCCAACCCTGCCGACCGCAAGCTGGTCGCCAACCATGACGCCTTTGGCTACTACATAGACCGCTACCAGATCAACTTCATCGGCTCGGTTATCCCCTCGATGGATACCAACTATAGCCCTTCGGCGCAGGACATCGCCAGCCTGGAGGGCAAGATCAAGGCGCAGCAGGTCAAGGCCATCTTTATCGAGTCGAGCATCAACCCCAAGCTGGCACAGCAGATCGCCAGCGACACCGGCGTTAATGTGGTGGCGGGCAAG
>QHBQ01000434.1 GCA_003243865.1 Candidatus Chloroheliales bacterium
ATCAGGGTGTAGCCCAGCGCGAACAGCGCATAGATGCTGCCCTGGAAGATGCCGTTGGCGAGCTGCTGTGGTAGCGTTTGCCAGTTCATGATTGTAGATTGTAGATTGGTGGCTGCCAGGGCGGGATAAATCCCGCCCCTACAAATACAAATTCGGTTGTAGGGGCGGGATTTATCCCGCCCTCCTGAGCTTATTGCACTACAACGAACTTGCCGCCCTGCACCATCTGCACCACTGGCGTGTGGTTGGCATCGCGGGTGGGCAGGAAGCTGAAGTCGCCGAGGACGGTGGTGAGGTGTGTCGCCTTCAGCGCGTCGCGCACATCGGGGCCGCTCATGCTCTTGGCTCGCTTCAGCGCGTCGGCGAGGATGTAGACACCGCTGTAAGCCTGCGCCGCGAACTGGTCGGGAGCTTTGCCATACTTGGCGGTATAGTTCTTGACGAAATCCTGGCTCAACTGGTTGCCGCCCGCCGAGTTCCAGGCCGCACCGACATAAACCCCCTCCGCCTGCTGGCCCAGATCCGAGATCAGCTTGGCCGAGTTGAAGCCGTTGCCGCCGATGATTGGGATGGTCAAGCCCTGGCTGCGGGCCTCCTTGACTACGCCCTCGCCCTCGTTGAGCAGCGCGGAAGCGACGATCGCGTCGGGGCTGGTACCCTTGATCGCGGTGATCTGGGCGCTGAAGCTGGCATCGCCCTTCTTGAAGGTCTGTTCGGTGGTGATGCTGATGCCGTTGTCGCTCAACGCCTTCTTGAATACGGTGTAGCCGCTCTTGGTGAAAGCGTCGTCGTCGCCGTAGATGAGCGCCACCTTGCTCAGATTCAACTTGGCCTTCGCCACCTTGATGGTGTTGGGGATAACCTGCGCCTCAGAGAGCGAGTCGCGGAAGATGTAATCGCCAATATCCACGATGCCGCCCGCAGTGTTGCTGACCGCCAGGACGGGGATCTGCGCCTGCTGGGCCAGCGGGTCGGCAGTCTGCGCCGAGTTGCTCAGGGTTGGCCCAATGATGGCGATCACCTTGTCATTGATGAACTTCTGGTACACGGTCGCTGCCTGGGTCGGGTCGCTGGCATCGTCCTGGATGTCAATGGTAAGCTGCTTGCCGTTGATACCGCCCATCGCGTTGATCTCATCCATCGCCATCTTGATGGCGTTACTCTGGCTGTCGCCGTAAACCTTCGCTGCCTTGCTCAAACTTAGCGCCGCGCCCAGCATTACCGTACCCGACATATTGCCGCCCATGCTGGTAGTGCCGGTCATTACCATGCTGCCGCCCGCGGTGGTGGGGCTTGCTACCACGGCGTTACCGCTCGGCGCGGAGGTGGCTGTCGGCGCGGTGCTGGCCGCGCCGCCCGTATCGCAGGCCGAGAGTATTAGCGTGAGCGTTGCCAGCCCTAGCAACGCAGCCTTCAGATCGAACCTTTTATTCGGCATGATGAGAGTTCCTTCCTTTCTACATGATCATTGATGCCTTAGGATAGTGTTGCTCTTGAGCGAGATTACGCAAGGTGGCAAATGGCATTATAGAGTATCGCGTGGCGTGGTGCAAACGCGCAAACGCGTGAGTTGTCCTGCATCTTGCGGCCAGTAAGCTAGCGAACGGAAGCGCCACTAATCTAAGCCCCCAGCGGGGGTTTGGGGGAGAAAAGTTGCAATGCAGTCATGCCAATCGTAAGCAATTTCCCGCCAGGGCTAGGGCTGGTGCTTACGATAAACACGGCCGAGTTTGCGAGATTTCTCCCCCAACCCCCGCTGGGGGCTTAGTTGNTTGCAGTGGCGAGATTCTCCCCAANCCCCGCTGGGGGCGTAGGATCGTGCCACCTGCCGGTCCACAAATTAGGGATGACTCAAATGGGGCAAGGAGTAGTTTACAGGGTACTAGCCCGCCAGCGGCGCGATGCAATCCTGCCCATCGTTGGCGGGGCTGTTCACCGCTGGTGACACCGGATAGCCGAGCATCAGGGCGGGGGGATAGGGTTGCAGCAGCTTGAGCAGCTCGTCGGGGTCGCTAAGATCGGGGTCGAGCCAACGCTGCTCCGCCTCGCGCGTCAGGATGACCGGCATTCGCTCGTGGACCGGCAGCACCAGGTCGTTACCGCCGGTAGTGATGATGGTGTAGCTCTTCAGTTCGCGGCCATCCGGCCCGTGCCAGACATCGTACAGTCCGGCGAAGGCGAAGATGCCGCCCTCACTGCCATCCTCGGCTAGCTCGAAGTAGAACGGCTGCCGCGCCGCCTTTCCCGCTTTGCCGCCGATCACCTGCCACTCATAGAAGCCGGTGGCTGGCACCAGGCAGCGCTGGCGGCGCAGCGGCTTGCGGTAGGTCGGTGAGCTTATCAACGTCTCCACCCGCGCGTTAATGGTCGAGTAGTTGCTCTTAGGTTCTTTCGACCAGGCTGGTACCAAACCCCACTGCATCAGTTCGAGGTGGTTGCCAGCGTTGGCGGTGATGACCGGGTTCATCTGGCTGGGCGCGATGTTGTAGCGGGGGTCAACCGCCGCACTAATATTGGTGGCTGGCACATCGAACCGCATCGCCACCTGGTTCGTATTAACCTTGAGGGTATATCTTCCGCACATTGGTCCGCTCCTTTTCGCCTTTCCAAAGGCTCTCGGCGTGCGCTCCACGCCTCTGCTAATATGGGTGATTAGAGGCTAATTATAGCACATTTGTGCTGGTTTTGCAAGTTTTCATTAGCGCCACTGGGCAATTGACATATTGTGGGTTTAGTACGATAATACAGCAGGATGCAGATGTTGGCCGTCACGCTACACGAGTGTCTGGCGCTGGCGAAGCAAGGTCATGGGCAAGCTAGGAGGTGAACTCATTGGATGGGCAGTTTTCCTGGGTCGTGTCACAATTCGTTGCCAACCCATTCTTTACCCTCCTCGATATTACGCTGGTCGCGCTGATCATCTTCTGGCTCCTGACCATCATTCAGAGTACCCGTGCCATCCAGCTTGTTCG
>QHBQ01000249.1 GCA_003243865.1 Candidatus Chloroheliales bacterium
GTGGTGTTGGCGAACGGCCAGGGGTCCAGCCAGACCGCCACCCGGTCGCGGATGTGGCCGAACTGGTCGGAGCGGAACAACACTGCTGCCGCCGCCGCGAACATAATCATTGAGGCGACCACGTACCAACCCTGCCCGCTGGCAACATAGAGCATGGTGACAAAGATGCCAAAGAAGAGCAATGCCCCACCCAGGTCCCGCTGGATGATCAGGGTGACTATAGTCAGCGCCAGGATCAAAATCAGGGGGGCAAGATAGGGGATGGGCGGCACCGGCAGCGGGCCGAGGCGGAACTTCTTGTTCACCAGCAGGTCGCCCTTGTCGTAGAGGTAAGCGGCGAGGAAGATGACCAGGATGACCTTGAGCAGTTCGCTGGGCTGGAACTGGAAGAAGCCGAAGTCGAAGTAGATCTTGACATCAGGCGCGTTGGCTGGGCCGCGCCCGGCGACGACCGTGGCAGCCAATAGCGCGATGCCAAGGATGGCCCAGGTGTACTTGTAGCGGCGCAGCCAGGCCAGGCTCTGGAAGATGGGGCTGAGGGTGAGCAGCAGCACCAGCAGGCCCAGGCCAATCCAGAGTACCTGCTTGTTGGCGAGATAGTTCTGCGCCTGGTTGACGCTGCTGAGGCTGGGTTGCAGCCGCTGGCTCATGGTCAGACCCAGCGCGGTGAGCATCGCCACCACTGGGAAGATCACCTGGTCCGCATCGGGGCGGCTGATGGTCAGCCAGATGTTGACTGCGAACAGCAGCGCGATGAACACGATGCTGGTCCACAGGTCGCGCCAAGTGAGCGAGAACGCATTAAGCGGTGCCAGCAGCACCATCGCCAACCCCAGCAGGCTGATCAGTGACGGCACAACCAGCAGTTGTATCTCAATCCAGCGCAGCGCACGCATCCGACTTAGCATTATTTCTCCACGTACTTGCCAATCAGCAGCCGCACCCGCTCTACTTCCTCAGCGGGCATCGCGGCCGGGTTGGTAATGATCGAGTTTTCCAAAGCGTGGAAGCAGGCATGATCCTGCACCCCCGCCGCGCCGATGCGCCGCACCGCCTCGCGCACCACCCGCTTCGCCAACGCAGTGTTCTGCTGCAAGTTCTGGATCACCATCGCCACCGTCACGCTCTCGTGGCTGGGGTGCCAGCAGTCGTAGTCCGTCACCATCGCCATTGTTGCGTAGCACATCTCCGCCTCGCGGACCAGCTTCGCCTCCGGTATCGCGGTCATTCCCACCACCGACACGCCCCAACTGCGGTAGGTCTCCGACTCGGCCAGCGTGCTGAACTGCGGCCCTTCGATGCAGACATAGGTGCCGCCGTCATGGATGGTTGCGCCCTCGTTGCGGCCTGCTTGGAGAAGAGTTTGGCGCAGCAGTTCGCAGAACGGCTGGTCGAAGGTGACGTGTACCACTATGCCACGCCCAAAGAAGGTGCGCGGGCGGGACACGGTACGGTCGTACAGCTGGTCGGTGGCGACGATGTGCAGCGGGGCGATATCCTCCTTCATGCTGCCCACCGCGCTGATTGAGATGACCTGGCGCACGCCCAGCATCTTCAGCGCATAGATGTTGGCCTGCACCGGTATCTCGGTCGGGCTGAAGCGGTGGCCGCGTCCATGCCGCGCGATAAAAGCGACCCGCTGCCCCTCCAACACGCCGACGGCCAGCTTATCACTCGGCTTGCCGAAAGGGGTGTCAAGGTCAATCTCCTGCACCTCGCTCATGCCCTCGATGTTGTAGAACCCGCTGCCGCCGATGATGCCGATATCCGCTCGCGCGGGGGCGCTGTCACTCATTCTGGCTGGTCTCCTTTATCAGCTTCATCACTTCGTTGCGCACCCGCTCAAGGCTAATACCAAGGCTAAACAGGATGCCCGCTGCGATGCCCTCGCCCTCGCGCATCAGGCCAAGCAGCAGGTGTTCGGTACCAATGTAGTGATGGTTCAGCTTTCTGGCCTCATCAATAGCCAGTTCGATAGATTTCTTGGAGCGAGGCGTAAGGCCGATGTCGCCAACCACCAGCTTTTGTCCGCGCCCGATGATGAACTCGACAGCATGGTACACCTTATCTAGCTCCACGCGCAGATTTGCTAGGGCGCGAGCGGCGGTGCTATCGCTAACCCGCATGAGACCAAGTAGGATATGTTCGGTGCCGATATAGTTGTGGTTGAAGCGATATGCCTCTTCAGTAGCATAGGCAAGTACCCTACGGGCATATTCATTGAACTTGTCAAACTTGCCGCCCAGTGATTGTCTGCCCTGCGACATCTGCTCCAGCGTCGGCGAATAGTCTGCGTCAGGGTTTTCGGTGTGCTGATACCCTGGCTCGACGTGGTTCTGCGGGCCACTAGAGAACGATGCCTTTGGATTCATCCTTTTGAGGGCCTCGGCTCGAACCTGCTCCAGACTCGCGCCCATGCTCTCCAGCACACCGGCAGCAATGCCTTCGCCCTCGCGTACCAGGCCGAGCAGCAGGTGTTCAGGGCCGACTTGCTGCTGACCCATCCTACGAGCTTCGTCTAGCGACAGTTCGAGCACTTTCTTGGCACGCGGAGTAAGGCCGATGTCGCCCACAACCAGTTGCCCACTGCGCCCAATGATGAACTCGACCGCGCTACGCACCTTGTGCAACTCGACATACAGGTTAGCCAGCACCTGGGCGGCGATGCTATCACCGACCCGAACGAGGCCGAGCAGGATGTGTTCGGTGCCAATGTAGTTGTGATTGAAGCGGAGGGCTTCCTCGCCCGCCAGCTTCATTACCTGCTGCGCTTGCTCAGTGAACCGGTCGGATGCAATTATCTCATTCCAATATGACTTTGCTGCTTTAACATATATCTCGTCGAGCGTAGCTTGAACCTTCGGTGCATCCACCCCAAAGCCGGTCAGCACGCCAGCGGCGATGCCTTCACCTTCTGGCACCGCGCCGGTGAATAGCTTGCGGGTGGTACGAGCCACCACGCTATCGGGGCGGCGGCTCTGGTCGGCCTCGCGGAAGAGGGCGATGAGCAGGTCTTCGCTGCCGACGTACTCTCTGCCTTGCCGCTGCGCCTCCTTGAGCGCCAGCGCAATAACCCGTGCGGCGCGGGGAGTAAGACCCGCATGACCCGCCATCAGCTTGTCACCTTGTTCGCCCTTGCCGATAATCTCCTCGACGGCAATGCTCACCTCGGCCAGATCGAGTCCCATGCTGGTCAGCGCCTGGGCGGCCACGCTGTCGGGGTTGACGACAATACCGAGCAGGATATGCTCCGCGCCGATGTAGCGGTGGCCGAGGCGGCTGGCTTCCTGCTGGGCAAGGATCAGCACCTGCCGCGCATCCTCGTTCAAGCGGCCAAAACTGCCCTGCTCCGGTTCGCTGCGCTGGGGCTGGCTGACCCCGCTGGCGTTCAGCACATTCATCACCTCAGTTCGCACCTTCTCCAGGCTGACGCCGAGGCTCTCCAGCACGCCCGCTGCGATGCCCTCGCCTTCGCGTACCAGGCCAAGCAGCAGATGTTCGGTGCCAATGTAGCGATGATTTAGCTTCTTGGCTTCATCTATGGCGAGTTCGATGACCTTCTTGGCGCGTGGGGTGAGGCCAACATCGCCGATTACCAACCCTTCGTTGCGCCCAATAATCAGTTCTACCGCCGCCCGCACCTTGTGCAACTCGACGTTCAGGTTGGCAAGCACGCGAGCGGCCACACCATCACCCTCGCGCACTAGGCCGAGCAGGATATGCTCGGTGCCGATGTAGTTGTGGCCGAGGCGGTGCGCTTCATCCTGCGCCAGGTTCAGCACCTTGCGGGCGCGCTCCGTAAACTTGTCGAACTTGTCGGGCATGGCGTTACTCCTAAGTCCGGCCTTTTGATTAGCCGTTTGCGTACTCCCCCTCCCTGCCTCCCCCTTTGGGGGAGGGGAGATGCGTTAGCGATAATAGGCGTGTTCGATCTTGAGGCACTTGTTCTCGACGTAGAGCAGACCAGCGGTTTCCGCCTTCTGGTAGGCCTCGGCGTTGGCGATGCCAAGTTGCAGCCAGACCGCCTTCGCACCCCTGGCGATCGCCTCATCCACCACCGGCGGAGTCAGGTCGGATTTGC
>QHBQ01000131.1 GCA_003243865.1 Candidatus Chloroheliales bacterium
GTGGTGGACTTCGGCACCAACGTAACTGCCGATGGCGGCATTGTCGGCGATGTCGAGGCTGAAAGCGCGGCTAAAGTGGCGGGCTACCTCACCCCCGTCCCTGGCGGCACCGGCCCGATTACCAACATGGCCCTGCTGCGCAACGCCTTTACCGCCGCCCGCCTTCAGCTTGGCCTGGCCGACTTCGTGCTTGACGGCTCCCCGTCAGGTTCGAGCTTTGAGGTTTGAGTTTGCCTCACTGCTTGACGGTTCGGCCTAATCCGGTTACAATGTATGTGCGTATAGAAGGCACATATGATTTGTCCACAGTGTGAAAGCGAAAATCGCGCCGACGCCACCTTCTGCCTGGAGTGCGGCACGCCGCTCGACGAGGAGAGCCTGGCCGAACTGCCCGCGCCCGCGCCGAAGGTTGCCCCCGAAACGGTCAGCTTCGATCTGACCCGTATAATCAAGCCGCTGCGCTGGTCGTGGCCGGTGCGCCTGGTTGTACTGCTATCCCTTGTCGCCCTGCTCGCCAACTGGGTCGGCTCCAGCACGCAGCAGACGGATCGCGACCTCTACCGCAGCGCGCAGCAGGCCCAGGCCGAGCATCGCTGGCACACCGCCGCCTACTTGTTTCAGCAGCTTGCCAACAAATCCTACTTCGACGCCGCTGCCCATCTCAAGCAGGTGCAGGCCCAGGTCAACAGTTTCGAGGGCTTTTACGGCAAGGGCAGCCATGCCGAGGCCCAGGGTTTCGAGGTGTTGGCCGCCTACTACTACGACCGTGCCAACCAGATTGAGCCGGGCTACTTTGCGGTTGATGTTACCCTCAACCGCCTGCGCCGCGAAAATGGGCGCATCCTCTACCGCGTCCCTGAAGGCGCGCCCTCCGGCGCTAGCGCCGGTCTCTACGTAATGGAGGCCGATGGCGGGATTGCCCTGAAGATACCCGAGAGCCATGCCGATAGCCTCGTACTCGCCACCTCGCCTGATGGTAGGCTCGTGGTCTTCGACGACCGCCACGACGGCACCCTCCACCTCTACGTCAAGGATACCCGTAGCTACGATGCCATCCCCATTGAACTGCCGAAAGTGGAAGGTAGCGGGCGTTACCCCGAACAGCTCATCAATGTTGCCTTGTTCAATAGTGGCAACGACTTGCTGATAATTGACGGCGGCCATTTTACTACCAGCAACAATGAACCGGGCCAGCCCAGCGCGGCGGTTGCCTACTGCGTCAACCTCAGCAGCGGGCAGCGCAACTATATCGGCCTGGTTGATGCCGTCGCTTACCCCGGATATTACGATAAGCTCGTCCACTACACCGACAGCATGGGCGACCTGCACAGCTATGACCCGGCCAGCGATAAATCCAGCTTCGCCTTCACCCCCGCGGAGCATCTTTACTATATGCAGCCGCTGACCAATGACCGCCTACTTTACGCTACCTCGGCCAGTGTCACTACCACCCTCTATCTTGCCACCGATGGGCAGTGGGCAACGCCGCGCAAGCTGGCCGAACTGTTTGCCGCCGAAAAACCTTACGGCGCACTTCAGCCCGCAATTTTCGTCTCGCCCAACGATGAGCGCCTATTCGTCACCCTACGCAGCAGAGCCAAAGGGGTTGAAACCCACCTGTTCGACTTGAGCGGGCAAGCTGAGGCCAAAGACCTGCGCGATGCCAGTTTCCCGATTAGCGACCAGTTGAGCCTGATCAGCTTTAGCGATAGCGGCAGAGGGATGCTGCTAAAGGTTCTTGCCCCCCCGCTCGACCCCCAGTCCCCACCGCGCACATCACTGATTGCAATGAGCGAGAGCCGCGTTGAGTTCTTCTTTACCTATCCATACCTCGACAACAACAGCAGCGCGACGGTGAAGGATGCCCACTTCCTCGATGAAGACAATGTTTACTACGTTGTCAGCCAGAACGGCGCTAGCCGCGAACAGGTAATCGGTGATATAATGATATCCTTGGTCAACTATCCCAACACCCCGATCAAACTGGCCCAGGTGAACACGGATACGCTGGGCAACTGGCAGCCGGTGGTGATAATGCCCGACCAGCACACCCTCGTCTATGGGGGAAACGCCAGCGACGGGCAGGGTATCTACATCAGCGATAGCGAGGGCCAGCAGCCACTACAGGTAATGAAGGATGCGGTCGCCTTCTGGCGTCTTGGCGGACAATAGCGAAGATTAAAGATTATAGATTAAAGATTATAGATGAACTGCTTTGCTCTTATCTATAATCTTTAATCTTTTATCTTTAATCTCTCGGCAGAGGAGCATATGCCCAGCAACCTTGAGATTGCCCAGGCGGCCACCCTTCGACCGATCAGCGAGGTGGCCGCCAGTCTTGGCCTCGGTGAAGATGATATTGAGCTATATGGTCGCTACAAGGCGAAGATCAGCCTATCCGTGCTTGAGCGGCTGGCGGATAGGCCGCGCGGCAAGTATATTGACGTAACCGCGATTACCCCCACCCCGCTCGGCGAGGGCAAGACTACCACCACTGTCGGCCTCGGTATGGGCTTGAACTATATCGGCAAGAAGGCAGTGATCGCCATCCGCCAGCCGTCGCTCGGCCCGGTGTTCGGCATCAAGGGCGGCGCGGCGGGGGGCGGCTACGCCCAGATTGTGCCGATGGAGGATTTCAATCTTCACTTGACCGGCGACACCCACGCCGTCACCGCCGCGCACAACCTCTGCGCTGCCTTCCTCGACAATAGTCTGATGCACGGCAACCCGCTGGGCATTGACCCCTACGCGATCACCTGGCGGCGGGCGCTGGATGTCAACGACCGCGCCCTGCGCGACATTGTGATCGGGCTGGGCGGCAAGGACAACGGCGTTCCCCGCGAGTCGGGCTTCGACATTACCGCCGCCAGCGAGGTGATGGCGATCCTGGCCCTGACCAACGGCCTACACGATATGCGCGAACGGCTGGGGCGCATCGTGATCGCCCTCGATCAGAATGGCAAGTTTATTACCGCCGACGACCTGCATATTGGCGGGGCGATGACGGTGGTGATGCACGACGCAATCAAGCCCAACCTGCTGCAGACGCTCGACAACACCCCAGCGCTGGTTCACGCCGGTCCGTTCGGCAACATCGCGCACGGCAACAGCAGTATCCTTGCCGACCTGATCGGCATCCACTGCGCCGATTACCTGGTGACTGAGAGTGGCTTCGCCGCCGATATGGGCTTCGAGAAGTTCGCCGACATCAAGTGCCGCTACTCCGGCCTCACCCCTGATGCTGCGGTAATCGTCGCCACGGTACGAGCGCTGAAGATGCACAGCGGCCAGTTCAAGGTGGTGGCGGGCAGGCCGCTCGACCCCGCGCTGCTAGCCGAGAACGTCGCGGCGGTGGAGCAGGGCGCGGTCAACCTGGTGGCGCACATCGAAAACGTGCGAAAGTTCGGCATCCCGGTGGTGGTCGCCATCAACCTGTTCGCCGAGGACAAACCCGCCGAGGTGGAGTGTATCCGCCGCGTTGCGCTGCAGGCAGGCGCGTTCGCCGCTGTTCCTGCCGCGCACTATGCCGAGGGCGCTAAAGGCGCGGCGGCGTTGGCTGAGGCGGTGGTCGCCGCTGCCGCCCAGCCGAGCGACTTCCACTTCCTTTACCCGCTCGACGCGCCGCTGAAGGACAAGATCAACACAATCGCCACCCAGATCTACGGCGCAGCAGAGGTAGACTATAGCCCCGACGCGGACAAGAAGCTGGCCGCCTACGAGGCGGCAGGCTACGGCGAGCTGCCGATCTGCATGGCCAAGACCCACTTGTCGCTCTCGCACGAACCGACCTGGAAGGGGCGACCTACCGGCTACACTCTACCAGTGCGCGAGGTGCGGCTGTCGGCAGGCGCGGGTTTCGTCTATCCCCTCTGCGGCACGATGATGACCATGCCCGGCTACGGCACTGCTCCCAGCGGCCAGCAGGTGGATATAGATGAGGATGGCCGCATCGTCGGGCTGTTCTAG
>QHBQ01000446.1 GCA_003243865.1 Candidatus Chloroheliales bacterium
GGGTCCTTGTGCGATTTAACCGAAGCATCGCTGTTCAGCCCGACAATGAGTAGCTGGCCGAGCGCCCGCGCCGCTTGCAGGTAGCGCAGGTGACCGACGTGCATCAGGTCGAACGCGCCATTGGTGAATACGATACGCGGCCTCGCCGTCGCCTTGCGCAGTTCGGCGATGTTGGCTGCCATCTCTTCCAATGTCAGGATCTTGGACAAACAAACCCCGATCTACAATCTACAATCTACAATCTACAATCTGCAATCAGCCAAGCGCGGCGGTCAGTTCGTTAATATTGACCGGCACATTGCCCCAGCGCCGCACCACGATACCGGCGGCGACGTTGGCAATCTTCGCGGCGACGGCCAGTTCCGCGCCCGCGCTGAGGGCCAGGGTCAGCACCGCGATGACCGCATCGCCAGCGCCGGTCACGTCTATGATCTCGCTGCGCACCGGCACGGGGAAGTGATGGTAGGCGCTGCCGTCGGCTGTGCGCTCAAACACGCTGCTGCCCTCCGCCCCGCGCGTGATCATGATTGCCTTCGCCTCAAGCTCGGTGGCAAGCTGGTGCATCGCCACCCGGAAGTCGTCTTCACTCTCCAGGCGGCGACGCAGTGCAGCCTCGGCGTCCGGCTGGTTGCACTTGATCAGGTCGTAGCCGACGAAGCGGCTGAGGTCGCCCTGGCTGTCTACGGTCAGCAGCTTGCCGTGCCGCTGCCCTAGCCAGCGCACCGCATCCACCACCTTCTGGCTGATCATGCCGAGCAGGTAGTTGCTCACCAGCGCTGCATCGCTCTGCGGGATTTGCTCTTCGAGCAGGGCCAGGATGTGTTCCTCTACTGCCGGGCTGAGGGGGGAGCGGTCAACCACATTGAGGCGGGCAATCTGCTGCGCGCTGATCACACTGCCGCGCAACAGCGCACAGATGCGCGTCTTGGTCGGGGTGGGGCGGTTGCCGTCCACCACCAGCCAGGCATCAGACACGCCATACTGTTGCAGGCAGTCGCGCAGGGATTGGGCATTGCCGTCTGCGCCGCACACGCCCAGCAGGTGCGCCTCGCCACCCAGCAACTGGATGGTGCAGGCCGGGCTGCACGCGCCGCCAGGGAGGAACTCGCGGCGGGTGAACTCAAGCACCACTACGGGAGCTTCGCGGCTGATGCTGGTCGGTTCGCCATAGACGTACTCATCTAGCGTCAGGTCGCCGACGACCAGCACGCGCCGCCCCGCCCACGCCTGCGTCTGTTTGAGCAACTCGCTAGCATCATCCTTCATCGCAGCCGCACCCAGGCCATGAGCATCGCCACCGCGTACATCAGGATATGGAACAGGTCAATCTGCCCGCTGGCGAAAGGTGATAGTTGGGTGAAGGAAACCCCATAAGACTGTGCCGAACTCCCAGCAGCAAAGGCATTATCGAACGCACCAGGGTGGAGCAGGGTAAAGACGACCAGGGTTGCCACCAGCCCAGCGGCAATGCAGCCGATGCCGATTATTTGCATCGTCGGGCCGCGCTTCTGGTTGGAGAGACGGGCCACCGCGTCGCTAACCAGGAAGCCCATCAGCAAGGCGATGAAGAAGACGTAATCGGGCAGCAAGGCAATTGCCACCCCACCGAGCAGCGACAGGCCCAGCCCGCCCGCAATGGCAAGCGGCAGGCGGCTGGGGTCAATCTTGTACAGCGGGGCGATTTGGGGGTTGTAGCAATCGGCGCAGCGATAGCCAACCGGCGTGGCAAACATACAACGGGTGCAAATCGGCTTGCCGCAGCGTGAGCAGCGCACATAGGTGGTGACGCCGGGATGGTTGGCGCATTTCAGGCCGCTATCTTCTTCCTGCTTGGACACGGGTTCAGTTCCTCCTAAGCCGCAGTTTGAGCGCGTCCCGCGCCACCAGCAGGCCAAAGTATATCACGTTCAGAATGCGCCGATAACGCCAGGGCTCCTTGTAGAGGCGGTGCAGCCATTCGAGGCCGAGCCGACGCATTAGGCGTGGGGCGCGTATCGCCCGCCCGCTGATGAAGTCGAACGCGCCGCCCACGCCGATCGCCACCGCCAGCGGCGAGCGCAGGCGACCCGCTGCGATGTTACGCTGGATCCAGAAGTCCTGTTTGGGCGCGCCATATGCGACCAGCAGGATGTCCGCGCCGCTGTCCATCACCTTGCGGCAGAGCGCCTCGTCCTCGGCTGGATCGGGCGAACCAGCGTAACAACCAGCGGGCGCGAAGCCGGGGTAGCGGGCGGCGAGTATCCGCGCTGCGTCCTCAGCCACACCGGGGGTAGCGCCTAGCAGGAAGATACGCGCGCCACTCTGCGCCGCATATGCCGCCAGCATCTCGACCATCTCCACACCGGGCGCACGCTGGCGCAGGCGGTGGGTGGGCAGCAGCCGCGAGGCCCAGATTAGCCCTTGGCCGTCGGGCGTTGATAGTGCGGCGGCGTTGAGCAGCGCACGGAAGGCAGGGCTGCGCCGTGCGGTCATCACGAATTCAGGGTTGGTGGTGACGACCTGGCGCGGCGGACTGCCCACCCGCACCTCTGCCACCCAGCGGGCGATGATGCCCACCGCTTCGGCGTTGGTAACATCGTCAACCGACACGCCCATGATGCGGCTGCACGCAGGCGCTTGCGACGTTGCAGTTATCACCAGGCTATTATATTACATTTAGCGGCTCATAAACAAGGCATGAGGCACGAGGCATGAGGCATGAGTAAAACGGATGTAGGAGCGGGTGGCCTGCGTCTTACTCATGATTCATCCCTAATCTTGCGGCCAGTGAGCTAGCGAACTGAAGCGCCATTAAACTAAGCCCCCAGCGGGGGTTTGGGGGAGAATCTCGCAAACTAGACTATGCTAGCCGCCAGCACTAGTGCGCATCGCCAATCGAAAACGGTTACGACGAGCATCTAGATGGGCAAGATTCTCCCCCAACCCCCGCTGGGGGCTTAGCATCGTGCCGCTTCCTGCGCCCCACAAAATTAGGGATGACTCATGTTGGGGCGGGGCGCACGTCTTGCTGCCTGCTTGACGTAACCCCAGGCAGCATATATAATGCGCGGCAGACGCAAGATAGAGGGTGAGCAAAATGGGCGAAGTCAAGGGTCATCTGATTGTCATCGAGGGACTGGACGGGGCGGGCCATAGCACGCAGACACTGATGCTGCGCAACGCGCTAACCCGCGCGGGCTACCATGCCTATGCCACCCACCAGCCGAGCGATGGCCCGGTCGGGGCAATCATCCGCCTGGCGCTTACCCGCCGCCTCACCTACGCCGCCAGCGACGACCACGTGGCCCGCCAGCCGATTGATGGCAAGCTCCTCGCCCTACTCTTCGCCGCCGATCGCCTCGACCACTTGCAGAACGACATCGAGCCGAAGCTGGACGCTAGCGTGCAGGTAATTTGCGACCGCTACGTGTTCAGTAGTATCGCCTATCAAGGGCTGAGTAGTGATGTAAGTTGGATTAAGGCGATAAATAGCCAGGCTCGCGTCGCCGACCTGACCATCTTTCTGAACGTGCCGCCAAGCGTATCGCTGGGGCGCATCGCCCGCAACCGCTACGGGCGCGAGTTGTATGAGGAGCAGAGCAAGTTGGAGCGGGTCTGGCAGAACTATCAGGTGGTTATTGCCGAGGGTCGCGCTGGCGGACTGAACATCGTCAGCGTGGACGGCACGCTGCCCATCCGCACCGTCCACCAGGAAGTTTTGCGTGCCGCCCTGGCGTTGCTAGTACCGCAGCAATAAGGCCTGTGATCTTCCCTGCCAAGCTTGACTTTGCGTGCCAAAAGCCATAAGATAGATACCACAAGATTGCTCGCAACGGCTGGCGGCCCCGCCACCTTGCAGAAAGACATCGCCCTATGGCCCTGGTAAAAGCAGGGGTGATCCGCTATCGGGTTGATCAGGAGCGGCGCGAGGCGCTCGCTATCCGCGACCCGATTGCCATCAGCAACTCGTCGGAACGGTTCAAGGTAGTGGAAGAGACGCTTGCTCCCTACCGCGATGAGCAAGATATAGATATTGACAAGCTGTACCTCAGCGCCAGCCAGGCGGCCCGTATGCTTGGCTACAAGTCGCGCGAGGTTCACCTGCTGCTCCGCCAGCACAAGCTGGTAGGCTACAAGGAGAAGAACAGCAAGGAGTGGCGCGTGCCGCTCGCCGCCTGCTTGTAGCGAGTGCTAATCACCCCTCCCCCAAAGGGGGAGGTGGGGAGGGGGAGCGAGTCGCACTCCACGCCCCCACCCCCAGCCCCTCCCGCCGGGAGGGGAGTCTACCTGGCGCAATCTACAATCTGCAATCTACAATCTGCAATCTGTAATCAGGAGGGATTCATGGCTGTTGCCACCCGACGTGAGTATCTATCCGAGAAGGTGAGGAGTGTGCCGCCGAGCGGCATCCGCCGCTTCTTCGATATTGCCGCCACGATGCGCGATGTTATCACCCTCGGTATCGGCGAACCCGATTTCGTTACCCCCCAGAACATTCTTCGAGCAGGCATACGTTCGCTGGAAGAGGGCAAGACCGCCTACACCTCGAACAGCGGCCTGATCGAGTTGCGCGAACTGCTCGCCGCCCAGTTGCACAAGCTATATAGCGTGGAGTACGACCCCGCTGATGAACTGCTGATCACCGTTGGCGTCAGCGAGGCATTGCAGATCGCGATGATTGCCACGATTGACCCCGGTGACGAGGTGATCATCCCCGAACCCTGCTTCGTTGCCTACGCGCCATCGGTAGTGTTCGCGGGCGGCAAGCCGGTCAGCGTCGCCACCCACGTCGAGAACAACTTCGAGGTAACCGCGGAGGAAATCGCAGCGGCAATCACCCCGCGCAGCAAAGGCATCCTGCTCGGCTACCCCAACAACCCCACCGGCGCGGTGATGAGCCGGGCGCGACTGGCCGAAATCGGCAAGCTGGCCGAAGGCCGCGACCTGCTCATCTATTCCGACGAAATCTACGATCGGCTCGTCTACGGCGTGGAGCATACCTGCGTGCCGTCACTGCCGGGGCTGAAGCAGCGTACCGTGCTGCTGGGCGGCTTCAGCAAGAGTTACGCGATGACCGGCTGGCGGGTTGGCTATGCGGCAGCGCCAACCGAGATCCTGGCCGCCATGCGCAAGGTTCACCAGTACGCGATCATGAGCGCGCCCACACCAGCGCAGTGGGCGGCAGTCGAGGCGCTCTCCAACCCTGAAAGTGAGCAGGCGGTGCAGATGATGCTCGCCGAGTACGACAGGCGCCGCCGCTTCATCGTGGATGGCTTCAACCGCATCGGTCTGAGTTGCTTCGAGCCGCGCGGCGCGTTCTATGCCTTCCCCAGCATCAAGTCCACCGGCCTCAGCGATGCCGAGTTCAGCGAACGGCTGATTATGGAGGAGAAGGTGGCGATGGTGCCAGGCAGCGCCTTTGGGCCGAGCGGCAGCGGCTACGTCCGCGCCGCCTACGCCGCCAGCATGGAGAACATCGCCGAGGCGCTGCGGCGGGTGGAGCGGTTTGTCGGCAAGCTGTAGCCTCAATTCGCCAAACATGAGTCATTCCGAAATTCCCTTAGCAGAAACTCGGAATGACTCGCGTTGTGCAATTTTGCTTTCCACACCGCATTATGCTATAATTCTGCCCATCCCCCGCGTACAAACGTTTACGCAGGCAGATCCCATAGGAGTTGCGCATTTGCGCAGGCGAACGAGCCTATTCCCGTAGGGGCGCACTGACGTGCGCCCTGCTGAACTGCGTAACTTCTACCCCAATCAAACGTTCGGCAGTCAGCCCCCAAGTTCAACCAAACAACAGGAAGGATAGGAAGATGAGGAAGGTAAGCAATCGTTACGCCCGCTTGCTGGTGGTCGCCGTACTCGGCGCATTGCTGGTAAGCGCTGGCCTCAGCTTTTATGGCAATCTCACTGGCAGCAGCAGCAGCAAGCCAGTGGCATTGGTCAGCGGCGACAAGGATGCACCCGCCAAGGACGTAATCCAGCCGGGCGAAAACCCTGCCGACGAGGGCAATCACCTCAACAGTATTGAAGATTACTGGAACAGCCGCGTTACCTACCCGACCGGGCAATTCAACCATGCCTGGGTGGAGCAGGCCGCCGTGCAGGATAGCCAGATTGCCCGCGCCGTCCCGGCCGGGCGCGTAACCTACAACCATGCCAACAGTTCTTCACCGCTCAACCTCAACCCCAACCA
>QHBQ01000223.1 GCA_003243865.1 Candidatus Chloroheliales bacterium
GGCCTGCGCCGCACCATAGACTTCTATCGCCAGTACAAGGAACATTACTGGTAATATTCGTGAGACTGAGGACAAGCAAAGATAAGTGGACGATCAGCAGGCGGGCCTTGAACGCCAGCCTGCTGATCAGTTTCATTACCCTGGGGGTGGCCGACGCGTTCCTCGGCCCCGCGCTGGCGCACCTTACCAATCGGTGGGGTGTGGCTCTGGCTGATGGCGGCATATTGTTCACGATGCTCTTCTCCGGCTCGTGCCTGGCAGTGCTGGCGACGAGTAAGCTGCTCGATCGCCTCGGCCTGCAAATGGCTTTGGGTATAAGTTCGTTGTTGCTTGCGGTTGGTCTGATTGGGATGGCGTTTGCCCCAACGCTGGGCATTGCCATCATTGTCTCCCTGGTGCTCGGCCTGGGTGTAGGCGGGCTGGCTGTAGCCCTCAACCTGCTGACCGCTGCGTTGTATCCGGCCACCCCTAACGTCGCGCTCAATATGGTGAACGTCCTCTTCGGCGCGGGGGCGCTGATCGCACCGCTGCTGGTGGGTGCGACTAATGGCATCCCCAGCGGCTTCGAGGTGGCTACCTTCGCCCTGGGCGTGGTCGCGCTGTTGACCACACTCGGTTTCACGCTGCTGCCGCTGCCGGGGCAATATACGCAAGGGGCAGAAGTGGTGCAGGCTCCGGCCCTCCGCACCCTGCTGCGTGATAGGTACGTTTTTATCTTGACGATTACATTCTTCCTCTACGTCGGAGCGGAGGTGGGTTTCGGCGGCTGGGCTTACAGCTTTGCCACCAGCGGGGCGCACCTCGATGTGGGGGGCGCGACCCTGATTGTGGATGCTTTCTGGCTCTCCTTCACCCTGGGCAGGATCGGGGCCAGCCTGGTCGCCCGCTTCATTACCGCCCGCACG
The DNA here is from genome assembly GCA_003243865.1 of Candidatus Chloroheliales bacterium. The sequence goes on from QHBQ01000223.1 coordinate 906, forward strand.
ATGGTGATTGGCGGCGCGGCGCTGGCGGCAGGCGGCGGATTGGTGGTCGCCCTCTTCAACTTCAGTCCCGTGCTGCTGTTTATCGGCGCAGTGCTGGTTGGGGTTGGCTGCGCTCCGGTGTTCCCCACCTCGTTCGCGTTGGCAACGATGTATCGCTCCGATTGGGCCGCCTCAGCATCAAGCATCGGCGTGCTGGGTGGCACGCTGGGCGCGGCAATCCTGCCCTTCATCCAGGGGCAGGTGCTGGCGTACTGGGGCGTGGCTGCTGGAGCCAGCTTTACTGTGCTATTGCTGCTGACGATCGTCGGGTTGCAACTTGGTGGGCGGCCCGCGCCACTTCAGGCCCCCACCCACTAGTTGAGCCTCTTGCGCCTGTTTTTATGCAACGTCAATGCGGTAAGTGTAGACATCACCCTAATTACTTTGTATAATTTATCACGAAGTATCGGTGTAATGTTACATAGGAGGTTGGCTATGACTGATGTTGTTGCTGCAAGAGCGCTGACCGCAATCTCGCTTGCTTTTCACATTGTGTTCTCGTCTATTGGCATTGCCCTGCCGCTGCTGATGGTGATTGCCGAGGGACAGTGGCTGCGCACCAAGAATCAGGCTTACTACAACCTGGCCCGCAAGTGGGCGAAGGCGGCGGCGATTCTGTTCGCCATCGGCGCAGTGTCCGGCACGGCGCTGTCATTCGAGTTCGGGCTGCTGTGGCCTGGGTTCATGAAGGTAGCGGGTGGGGTCATCGGCCTACCGTTTGGCCTGGAGGGGTTCGCCTTCTTCATCGAGGCCATTTTCATCGGCATCTACCTCTACGGTTGGGACAGGCTTTCGCCGCGCGCCCACTGGCTGGCGGGCCTGCCGATTGCCCTGGCTGGCCCCATCTCCGGCGGCTTTATCGTGATGGTCAATGCCTGGATGAACAGCCCCGCTGGTTTTAGCTACGACCCGCAGAGCGGCGCGGTGACTAACGTTGACCCGATTGCGGCGATGTTCAATCGCGCCTGGCTGCCCAGCGTCATCCACATGACCATCGCCGCCTACCTCGCCACCGGCATTGCGGTTGCCGCCGTCTACGCCTGGGGGATGCTGAAGGGCAGGCGCGACGATTACCACCGCAAGGCGCTGGCAATCGCCCTCGTCATCACGGTTATCTGCGCCCCGCTGCAATTCATCAGCGGCGACGGCAACGCCCGCTTCGTGGCCGAGAACCAGACCACCAAGTTCGCGGCGATGGAGGGCCAGTTCCAGACGCAGGCGAACGCGCCGCTACGCATCGGCGGCTTCCCCGACTCCAAGACCGGCACGACTAACTTTGCGATTGAGATTCCGGGGATGCTCAGTTGGCTGGGCTACGGCAACACCGGCGCAGTGGTCAAGGGGCTGAACGATGTGCCACTGGAGTTGCGCCCCGCCACTGAGATCACCCACCCCGCCTTCCAGATCATGGTCGGCAGCGGCACGATTTTGCTGCTGGTTGCCCTGTGGGCGCTCGTCTTCGTCTGGCGTAAGCGGCGGGTGCCAGACGGCAAGTGGCTGCTGCGGGCCATTCTAGTCAGCGGGCCGCTTGGCTTCATCGCCATCGAGGCGGGTTGGGTACTAACCGAACTGGGCCGCCAGCCGTTCATCATCTACAACGTGATGCGCACCGCTGATGCCGTGACGACCGCGCCCGGCCTGGTTGTCTACCTTGTCACCTTCGTGGCGCTCTATCTGCTGCTTGCCGCGATGGTCATCTGGTTCCTGAGCCGTATGGCCGGTGAGTCAGTGGCGCGGGAGGAGGGCAGCAGCCTTGCCACCGCTTAACTACATTGCCGCCGGGGTAATCGTTATTTCGCTTACCCTCTATGCGGTGCTGGGCGGGGCCGACTTCGGTGGCGGGGTGTGGGACGCGCTGGCGAGCGGCCCGCGTGCAAAGGAGCAACGCCGCGCCGTCGCCGAGGCGATGGGGCCAGTGTGGGAGGCCAACCACGTCTGGCTGATTATCGTCATCGTGCTGCTATTCGTCTGCTTCGCGCCCGCGTTCGCTGCCCTATTCACCGCCCTGAATGTGCCACTCAGTATCGCGCTGGTCGGCATCATGTTGCGCGGCTCGGCGTTCGTCTTCCGCGCGCATGGGGCAAAGGTAACCGGCGAGGTCAGCCTCTGGGGTGTGGTCTTTAGCGCGGCAAGCATCATCACGCCGGTGCTGCTCGGCAGTTGCTTTGGCGCGATCGTCAGCGGCAACATCCGCGTTGACCCCAAAACTGGCGCGGTCAACGACTATCTCGCCTGGTTCGCGCCCTACCCGCTGCTGCTCGGCCTGCTGGCGCTGGCGATCTGCGCCTACCTCGCGGCCGTCTACCTCACCCTGGAGACAAAGGGTGAGTTGCAGGAGGACTTCCGCAAGCGGGCGATTGGCGCATGGCTGGCATCGGTCATCCTCGCCACTATCGCCCTGCCGCTGTCGGCCAGCGCCGCGCCGCGCATCTGGGGCGGGCTAACCAGCGGCTTCGGCCTTGCGCTGGTGCCAGCAGCGGTAATCATCGGTGCGGTCGCAGTCATCGCCGTCTGGCAGCGCCGCTACGGCTTTGCCCGCATCGCTGGCGTTGCCCAGGTGGCCCTGATCATCGGGGGCTGGGCGCTGGCGCAGTCGCCCTACCTGCTCTACCCCGACATCACGATTGACAACTCGGCCTCGGCCAACTCGATCATCCTGGCGATGCTGATCTCCCTGGCCATCGGCGCAGTGGTGTTGTTGCCCTCGATGTGGCTGCTTTATTCGATGTTCAAGGGCCACAATCCCGCCGCTGCTCCTGCTAGTGAGGAGTGAGGAGTGAAGGATGGGTAGCGAACCTGCAAGCAGACAAGTTGCAAGCTATACAGTAACACGGATAGCACTGATGTGCGCTCCTACGGCATTACATTCCTCACTCCTCACTCATAACTTCTTTACCGCCTTCTCCCACTGCTCGCGGCGCTTGAGGCGGGCGTTATGCTCCTGCACCCGCTGGTATTCGCGCAGCCCAGCATAGCCGACGATGACGTAGGGCCACGCGCCGTAGCGCTTCAGGTCGGCGATCAGGTTGGCGAGGATGCGCAGCAGGGCAACGGGCGCGAATATCCCCAGCGCCTTGCTGCCCTGCAACCCACCGCTCTGCTGCACCTTGGTGCGCTGCTCGGCATCGTAGACCTTCGCGCCCTTCTTCTGGCGAGCCTTTTCGTGCTTCTCGCGCTCTTTAAGTTGCTGTTGGATTTGCTTGTCAAGTTTGGTTTGCATTGCTCTCTCCCTCACCCTAACCCTCTCCCCACCAGGGGAGAGGGGATATAATTGCTCTTTTATATCTGCAACAATCGCGCCACTAATTCGCTGCAAGTCACGGCTGCTGATCGCGAACGCGGTGTTCGGCGTGCCAGCGGCGGGGTAGATGGTTTCGTGCTTCAATAGGTCTTCGTCCATGTATATTGGCAGCACGATGGGGTGGCCGACCGGCGCGACGCCGCCGATGGCGTAGCTGGTGGCCGCCCGCACCGCCTCGGCGTCGGCCTTGCCCACCGGCTTGCCGAGCAGGGCAGCCAGCTTGTCAGTGTCTACGCGGTTCGCGCCGGAAGCCAGCACCATCACCAGCCCATCACCCGCGCTGAAGACCAGCGACTTGGCGATCTGAGCAAGGTCGCAGCCAATCAAGGCGGCGGCTTGCTCTGCGGTTCGAGCCTCCGAGTCGTGGCGGATGATCTCGATGTCCAGCCCGGCTTCGCGTAGCGCGTTCATCACCCGAATATTCGCCTGTTTTGGTACCCAGGTAGAGTTAGGCAATTTGTTCCTCAAGCAGCAAGCGTGTCGTCAACGCCGACAGTGCGGCGGCGGAAGGCGACCTCGGCGGCCTGCACGTCGCCAGCGAGGCTGACTTCGACCATCAGGCCGATGCAGTAGTAGCGTTGCTCATCTAGGCCATCGGCGGCCCAGCGTATAATCTCGGCCTTGTGCTGCATAATCGCGTCGCCGATGCGCATCTCGCCAGCGTGCTGGTAGAGCAACGCGCTGAGGGTATGTTCGCCCATCCGCACCACCAGCACCGGCTCACTCTCGTCTGGCTCCTCGCCCAGCCGATAGGCTTTGACGTTATCGAGCGGCTCGTAGATCGTCCACTTTTCGTTGTCTGCTGGCAACATATCGCTTAAAGCTCCTCACAGGGTGGGCCACCGCTTGCCCCTACATTCTCTCCAATATCACCAGCGGTATCTCGCGGATACCTTGCGTCACCTCTTGGTACTTGGCATAGCCAGGAGAGTTCTTCACCACCATCGGCCACAATCTGGCCCGCCCCTCGGTGGTTGCGGTGCGGGCGGTCATCTTGTAGTCCTTGCCCTTGATATTCACTGATACCTGCGGGTTGGCGGTCAGGTTGAAGTACCAATCGGGATGCTGAGGCGCGCCGCCCTTGGAGGCGACAACGACGATGTTTTCGCCATCGCGCATATATCCCAGGGTGTGGGCGCGCGGCTGGCCGCTCTTGCGCCCAGTGGTGGTAAGAATCAGCACGTTTAGGCCTGCCATCCTGCTGATGAGGCGTCCGCCAGAGACGCGATAGATAAATCGCATCGTCCCATCGACCATCTTCATCATCATCTGGGCCAAGCCTGAAGGTCCAGCTTTCGAGTTTGCCCTCTTATTCCCTACCTTTCTATAGCGCAAATGCGCCCAATGATAGTAGCGCCGTACTCCACTCCCATCAGGAGAGGTAGTGCGGCGCCACTCGCTCCCCCACCAGCCTCCCCCTTTGGGGAGGGGTTAAAAGACGGTTTCCTGATACTCGCCGAACACCTCGCGCAGAGTATCGCAGATTTCGCCCAGCGTGACCAGCGCCTCGACGCAGGCGATGAGGTAGGGCATCAGGTTGTCGCGGCCTGCGGCAGCGCGGCGCAGCTTGGCCCGCTGCTCGGCGACGAGGCTGTTGTCGCGGCGGGCGCGAAGGGCCTGGAGGCGGGCGATTTGCTCACGCTGCACCCGCTCGTTGACCCGCAGCAGGTCGGCGGACGGCTGCTCTTCAACCGCGAACTGGTTGACCCCCACGATGATGCGCTGCTTGCTCTCCACCTCGCGCTGCCAGCGGTAGGCGCTCTCCTGGATTTCGGCCTGGAAGAAGCCGCCCTCCAGCGCCTTCAGCGTGCCGCCTAGCTGCTCCACCTTGTCCAGATACTTGCGGGCGCCCGCCTCAATCTCGTCGGTCAGGCTCTCGATGTAGTACGAACCGGCCAGCGGGTCAATCGTGCTGGCGACGCCGCTCTCGTAGGCGAGGATCTGCTGGGTGCGAAGTGCGGTGCGGGCGGCCACCTCGGAGGGTAGGGCCAGCGCCTCGTCCATCGAGTTGGTGTGCAGCGACTGAGTGCCGCCTAGCACGGCGGCCATCGCCTGCACGGTGGTGCGCACAATATTGTTGAGCGGCTGCTGCGCGGTCAAGGTGCTGCCCGCGGTTTGGGTGTGGAAGCGGAGCATCAGGCTGCGCGGGTCTTGCGGGTTGAAGCGCTCATGCATCAACCGCGCCCAGAGGCGGCGGGCGGCGCGGAACTTGGCGACCTCTTCGAGGAAGTCGTTATGCGAGTTGAAGAAGAAGGCCAGGCGCGGGGCGAACTCGTCAACCTTCAGCCCGGCATCGAGCGCGGCCTGCACGTAGGCGAGTGCGTCGGCAATGGTGAACGCCACTTCCTGCACCGCGGTGCTGCCCGCCTCGCGGATGTGGTAGCCGCTGATGCTGATGGTGTTCCAGTTCGGCACGTGGTCGCGGCAGTATGCCATCAAATCGGTAATCAGGCGCAGGCTGGGTGCGGGCGGGTAGATGTAGGTGCCGCGCGCCATGTACTCTTTGAGGATGTCGTTCTGCACCGTGCCATTCAGCGCGGTCTCCGGCACGCCCTGCTTGCGGGCGACCGCGATGTAGAGGGCGAGCAGCACGCTGGCGGTGGCGTTGATGGTCATCGAGGTGCTGGCTTTGTCGAGCGGAATGTCGCGCAGCAGGTTCTCCATGTCGTCGAGCGAGCTGATCGCCACGCCTACCTTACCCACCTCGCCATCGGCCATCGGCGAGTCGGAGTCGTAGCCCATCTGGGTGGGCAGGTCGAAGGCAACGCTGAGGCCAGTCTGGCCCTGGGCCAGCAGGTAACGATAGCGGCGGTTGCTCTCGCTAGCGTCGCCGAAACCGGCGTACTGGCGCATTGTCCACAGCCGCCCGCGATACATGGTGGCCTGCACCCCGCGCGTGTAGGGGAACTCGCCGGGGTAGCCCAGGTCGCGCTCGTAGTCGAAGCCCGGTGCCTCGAGGTCATCTGGTGTGTAAAGCGGCTGCACCTCGATCTGCGAGTGGGTTTCGAAACGGGCGGCCCGCTCCGGCGACTTGCCCCGCGCCTTCGCGTAAGTGCTGGTCAACCAGCGTTGCTTGCCGCGCTGGGCGGCGCGGTGGCCATTGGCTTTTACTTCCGTGGGACGTTCGGTTGCGGTCATCTTGCTAGCTCCTCGTCGCGGCAGACAATCTAAGCCCCAGCGGGGGTTTGGGGGGGGAATCTTGCCCCAGCGTAGTGCTGCTCACAAGCGTATAGTCATTGGCAGCAGGGTTCGTGCTTACAATAAACATGGTTGTAGCTTCGAGATTTCTCCCCCAACCCCCGCTGGGGGCTTAGATTAGCGGCGCTTATTCAATGACTACCAGCACCCGCCCCTGTTCCACCTTGTCGCCCTTTGCCACGCTGACGCTCTTGACTATGCCAGCTTTGGGGGCGCGGATTTCGTTCTCCATCTTCATCGCTTCGAGCAGCAGCAGGCGCTGGTTGGCCTGCACCGTCTCGCCGACCGCTACGCTCACGGCGGTGACCAGCCCCGGCATCGGCGCTTTGATGCTGATTTCGCCGCTGGCGTGGGCGGCGGGCGCGGCTTTGCGGATGCGCCGCTCGCGTTCACTCTGCACTTCGACGCGCAACTGGCGCTGCCCTACGCTGACGCTGTAGCTGGTATGGCCGGGCGCGTCGGTGACGGGTGTGGCATACAAATCGTAGCTGCGCCCATCGAGGAGCAGCGAGTAGTGGCCCGCGCCCAGCGGTAGCAGGTCGGCCTCGTGGCCGTCGCGGCTAACGTTGCCATCTTCGTCAACGTTCAGTTCAATCTCTTCGTCGCTGCCTTCAACCTTTGCGTAGTAGCGCATCGCTTTGCCTCTCCGACAAGTTTAAGGGCAGGAACGCAAGCGCTGCGCCCTGCCCTCGAATTATACCATTTATACCATAGCGGATGCGAACCAAAGCCTCCTACGGCGTCAAGGTCAGGGTGCCTTCCTTGGCCGCATCAATCGCCGCCTGGTCGTAGGGGAAGGCGAGATAGCCGTTGCCCAGCCAGAGAGGGGTCTGGTCGTTGACGTGGCTGGCACCGGTGGTGGCCGCTTCACCCATCGGCATCACAATCTGGGTTTTGCTCCAGTCGGTCAAGTCGTAGACCGCGCGGTAGGACGGCACCCAATCCTGGGTGTAGGTGTTATCGGTCATTGCTGTATACAGATCGTAAGGGCTGACGTTGATGGTGCTGCTGTCGCCGCCAACCGGGTACGGCCCCTGGTTGAGGAAGATGTCAAGCGGCTTGACGCTGCCCAGCGGGTGGGCAAAGGTGATGGTGTGCAGCTTGTTCCACTGCCAGCCGTCAATGTTGGCACCGAGCCTGCCCTTCAGGTCGGCAACCGCGTTGCTGATGCTCTTCAGCATGATGTCGTCGCGGGTCTCCTTCGACGCGGTGGTCACATCGTCCCACCAACTCGCGTTGGGGTTGTCGAGGTTCTCGTAGAGCCACAGTCCGGCCTCAGCGCCACTAGTGTTGATGTACTCCTTGAACAGGTCGGCGCCCAGGTTGTCCTTGAAGGTCAATTGCAGCATTTGCAGGTAGGCCAGTTCGTATATGGCCGCAGTGGCGCTGTCACCAGCGAGGCTGCCGTCCCAGTTCTTGAAGCGGTCAATCGCCTGCTGCACCAGCGGGTCGCTGCTGTGCAGGGCGGCCAGCTTGGCGCCGATTGCCCGCGCCTGCACGCTGTGCTGGTCGTGCTGGATCGCCTCCATATCGGCCTGCGATAGCTTGTCCTTCGCCGCGATCATCTCGCGGATGCGCATGATGCGCCAAGGGGTGGCAAAGCGTGCGCCCAGGAAGTATTGGTAATCGCTGGCGTTAGGTCGGAAGTTGGCGGTGGCGACGTAGTGGCTGGGCGGGTTGTAGAGCATCGGCAACTGCTCGAACGGCACATACTCGTTCCAATCGTGTGCGCCGGTCCAGCCTTCAACCGGCAGCATCCCATCGTCGCCCTTCGCCCGAATCGGCACCCTGCCAGTAGCCTGGTAGCCAATGTTGCCCTGCTGATCGGCGTAGACAAAGTTCTGCCCGGCCTGCACCCAGCCCTTCAGCGCGGCGCGAAATTGCTCCCAGTTCTGGGCATGGTCCAGCGCCAGCACGGCATTGACCAACCCCTCCTTCTGGTTGCCCACCCAGTCGAGTGTCATCGGTTGCAGCTTGCTCGTATCCGTTGCGGTCATCACATCAGTAATCAGCGGGCCATGTTTGGTAATGCGTACCGCCAGTGCCTCATCGGGTTGACCCTTCACCTTGATCGTCTCGGTCACTATCTGGTAGGGCAGCCACTGATCCTTGTAGAGATATTGACCGGGATGGGCGGTAGGGTCGAGCTTTTCGAGGAACAGGTCTTGCACGTCTGGCCCGACATTGGTCACGCCCCAGGCGATGCTCTGGTTGTGGCCGACGACTACACCGGGGATGCCCGCGAAACTGAAGCCTGCCACATTGAGCTTGCCGTCGCTGGTTGCTAGCTGAATCTCGTACCAAATGTTGGGGTTGCGCAGGCCGAGGTGGGGGTCGTTTGCCAGCATCGGCTTGCCGGTGGCCGACTTGCTGCCATCAATTACCCAGTCATTGCTGCCCAGCCACTCGTAGTGGCGTAGCAGCGGGTTGGCTGTCGCGGC
>QHBQ01000395.1 GCA_003243865.1 Candidatus Chloroheliales bacterium
TTTTTCTAACCTCGTTCTAACCGTCGGTTCACGGGCATCTAATCTGGGTATGCTAATATATAGTTGTAAGTTCTAATCGCGACGAAATAGTACAAAGCTCTGGCCCGACCCGAGCTTTTGACCAAGGGGGACCATACCTTCTATCCTCCTTTCGCTTCCTTTCCTTTCTGTTGTTGACAGCAGCCCTGGTTGTGTCGGAATGGGGGCCGACCCGACCAGGGTTGTTGTTATTGCCAGCCCTGTTTGGTGGCGCAGTAAAAGCGGATGGGGCGAACAGCAGTTCGCCCCTACAAAGCAAGGCGTGACCTTAGCGAATTGGTGCTATTTCCGAAAACTGGCCGCAAAATTGTGGAAAACCCTCTTGACAAACTCGCCCATTTGTGATAAGATAACATCACTTCAGGCAGCAATGCTTGAAATGCGAATTGCCCCGGATGCTCCGCAAGGACTGTTCGGGGCTTTCGTTTGCATGGCGCATCCACGCCACGAACCCTCTAACCCCAACCCTTTCCCAGAAGTGGCAGGATGGTGCAAGATTAGCGGCGGCTTGCCTCTACACGGTTGACAAAGTTTGTAGACAATGGTAGCGCATAATGATGGCGACCTGGGTGCAACTGCACCCAGGTCGCCGCTTGGTAGAAACTGACTAGCGAGGCGGAAAGCGTTGTGCTGGCATCAATTACCTAATGCTTTGCACGGAGCAGGTGTCCGCGTTCACATTACCTCGAAGAGCGGGTAGTAGTGACGGCCTCGGGCCTGGTAGTGGCCGTCGTTCTAATCGTAACGGCTTCGAGGAGCGGGTGGCAGTGACGGCGCTGGGCCTGGTGGTCGCCGTGTTAGCTGGCACGGCGGTGGCGGTGGGCGCCGGAGTTGGTAGCATCGGCGCAGTTGTCGCGGTTGGCTGCGCCTGCGCGGGCTGAGTTGTCGCCGTCGGCTGGCTGGATTGCGTTATCGGCCCGGTTGTGGTTGGCACGCTGCTGACCGGGATGTTCCGGGTGGGGACAAGCGTGGGCAGCGGGGCCAGATTTAGCGGCGACAGGCTGAAACTGGTGTTAGCTGCCTGTGCCGCGGCGACCTGAGTGGTCGGGTTCTGGCTGGCAGCCTGGTTAGCACTGGCGTTGCTAAGTGCCGCCCAGCCACCGACGGTGGCCGCGAGTGAAGCGGCGGCGATGAATGCCTTTACCCCCGGTATGCCCGCATTGGGGCGACGTTGCTTGGTAGTCATAGTGTTTCTCCTTTTGTAGTTTTGTGTCATCAGGGTGAGCGTTGCACCCACCCTGACGAGCGAGTTAGTCTGGTTTAGTTGCTGCCGCTGACCGAGCCAGTGCTTGCCGCTGCCGTGGTACCGTTGTAAAGCACTGCGCCGCTGTTGGCATCTACATATATGTTGCCCTGGTCAAGTACGACCTCATACGCGGTGCTGCCATGGTAGCTGACCAACTGTGGGTTGCCGATGAGCTGAGACTGGGGCGAAGAGGTAAGCGCGGTCTGCGCGGCCTGTGCTGCTGATACGGCATACTGAGAGGATACAGACGCGGCCTGGGCGGAGTTGGTGGCCTGCGCGGCAGTGAATGCCTGCTGCACCTGGGCTAGCTGCGTAGTCAGGGCCTGCTCCTTGCTGTAAGCCTGAGTTAGCTGCGCGTTGGCCTGCTGCAATTGGAGGGTAGCGGCATCGAGCTGCTGCTGATAGGTAGCCTTGAGCTGAGTGATTTGCGCCTGGACGGTGGGATCGAGGCTGGCGGTTTGCTGTGTCGTGGTGTCGGCAAGCGGTGTGGAAGCAGCGGCAGGTACAGGCCGGGTCAATTGCGTGGTCAGCGCAATGAGGATAACCAGGATAAAGCTGGTTAGCGTCGCGGCGATGATTAGTGATTTGCGTTGGGCCATGGTAGTAATCTCCTTGAGTCTATATGGTTTGCTTGTTATCGTAGGCTCCTTCAGCGCAAGTGTACGCGCTGAGTGATGAGCCAAGTGTAACAGGCTGGCATTAGGTGAGTGTGAATGCGGAGTTAGGAGTAGATGAATCAAAGATGAGAGCTGGATGAACCGGAAATTAGCGGCAAAATCGAAGTTCATCTGTTTCTCATCTTCAATTCACGCCCACCTAATATCACTCTGATACACTTGGCTTTGTCACGCAGCGCATACGCTTGCGCTGAAAGAACCTTCAACAAGGAGGAAATTAGCATGGAGAACCCAACCCGCAGCCAGATGGTGAGCATACCTCTGCGCATCTTTCTTGGCATCATCTTCTTTTTCGCTGGGCTGGATAAAATAACTGATCCGACCTTCTTCGACCCCAAAAACGCCAACTACATTGGCGCGCAGCTACAGGGATTCGTCACCTATAACCATTCGCCGCTGTCCTTTCTGCTGACCAGCATCGCCATCCCGAATGCGACCCTATTCGGCGCTTTGATGGCGGTGGCAGAGATGGCCTGCGGCCTGCTGGTCCTGCTCGGCCTGTTCACCAGAGCGGCTGCGGGGCTGGGCCTCTTGCTCAGTACCACCTTGTGGCTGACCGCCAGTTGGGGGCAGCAGCCCTTCTACACCGGCTGGGACCTACCATATATATTCGGCTGGCTCACTCTGCTGCTGCTCGGCGCGGGCCGCTACTCGCTCGACGAATGGCGCGCCTCACAGCGCCACCTCGCGCCAGCGCAGGCGCAAGCCGACCAGGAGCGCCGTCGCTTCCTGGTGCAAGCGGGCGCAAGCGTTGGCGCAATCGCCGCGTTGCTAATCGCCGGTAGTGAGGTCTTCGCTGGCTTCGCCAATCGCAGCCAGCAGGCTGCCAACACCGGCACCGCAACGGCGGGCGGAGCGAAGTCGCCTGCCAGCGGCGGCAACCCCATGAGCAACTCCAATCCGACCAGCGTACCCACAACTGACACCAGCAACGTCGCATCGCTGCCCGCGCCAACCAACACACCGCCCCCCGCCGCGCCCATGCTGTCAGCGCCCACGGACACGCCTATCCCAGCAACAACCAACACGCCTGCCCCCGCCGCGCCAACTAACACCCCTGTCCTGGATAGGCCGGTAAATCCCGCCCCGTCGCCGACCGCGGCTGCCCCCGCTAACGGCACGCTGATCGCCCATGCCAGCGATGTGCCAGTGGGCAGCGGGCTGCTCTTTACCGCCCCCGACACAGGGGATGATTCCTATCTTGTTCACCTCAGCGATGGCCGCTTCGTCGGCTTTGATGCCATCTGCACTCATGCAGGCTGCACTGTAAACTATGACCAGCAAAATACCATCTTCTTCTGCCCTTGCCACGGTGCGGAGTTCGATCCCACCAACAATGGCGCGGTGCTGCGTCGTCCCGCCCGTTCACCGCTTGCCAAGCTCAACATCAGCGTTGACCAGGCCAGCGGCAACGTCTACTATCTCGGACAATCATCCTTACTATGAGGCACGTCAGCCTCATCCGCCCACGCTTGCAGTAGCGTTAT
>QHBQ01000049.1 GCA_003243865.1 Candidatus Chloroheliales bacterium
AGAAAGTAGGCGGCGATGTTCAGCTATCTCGGCATCCTGCTCGCCACTCGCTGGCAGGTGTTCTGGAACGGCATCAAACACGCTAAGACCGGCGAGAAGATCGGCATGGCCTTTATCGCCGCGCTGGTGTTGTTCTTCATGGTCCTCAGCTTCTTGTTCGCCTTCGTCCTCGGCAGCCTGCCCAACCTGATCAGGTCAATTCCAGCAGAGCAGATCAGCAGGCTATCGCCCGACTTCCATATCAGCGATGTCAGCGATGCGATTACCCGCATTATTACTTTCATCCTCGTGGCCGCCTTCATCGTGCTGCTGTTCAGCGGCTTTAATACCGCCCTCAGCAGTCTGTATCTCTCCGGTGACATGGAGTTGCTGCTGGTCGCGCCCGTGCCAATGCGGGCGGTGTTCATCAGCAAGTTCATCGCCGGGCTGAGTTTCACCTACCTCCTGCTGCTCGGCTTCGGCATCCCCTATCTGATCGGCACCGGCCTGGGCCTCGGCTACCACTGGATCTACTACCCGATTGCTATATGCACTGTGCTGGCCCTGCCGCTGGTGCCGTCGGGTTTGAGTGCGGTGGCAACCGTGGCGCTGGTGCGGGTGCTGCCGCCGGGCCGCATCCGCGAGATCCTCACTGTGATCGGCGCGTTGATTGGCGTCTCCTTCTACCTGCTCGGCCAGTTGCCCAGCCTGCTGCGCGGCAACGGCGCGGTGGGTAGTGGCACCTCCGCACTGGTCCGCCGTCTCGGCGGCATAGACCTGACCTTCATGCCGCCTGCATGGGGAGCAAACGCGATGCAGGCGGCGGGCGAGGCGAACTGGCAGCAACTGCTGCTCTGGGGCGGTCTCTACTTCGGTGTCTCGCTGATCTTGTACATCGTCTGCATCATCGCTGCCGAGCGGCTTTATTACTCTGGCTGGGCCAATGTCATCATCGTCGGTGGCAAGAGTCGCGCGCGACTCAAGGCCGATCGCGCCCGCCGTGCTGTGCAGGCTGGTGCCAACCAGGGGTATATCGGCGCAGCGCTGCCCACCTTCAGCGGCAACGGCGCGGCGGCCGCAAACCCCGTGCAGCGAATTGCCGACCCGCCGCTGGCAATCGAAAGACAGGCCCCGCCGCCGCAAGGGCTGTTTGCGCGCGGCGTCTCCGCGATTCTGGGCAAGGATGCCACCATGCTGCGCCGCGACCCCACCGGCCTAACCCAGCTGATCTGGCCGGTTGCAGTCTCGGTCGTGTTCATGCTACAGATCAACCAGGTGAGCAACCCCAGTGATGGCCTGAGCGGGGGCGGCTATCGCCAGTTCAGCAATGTGGTGAGCAGCCTACGCTTCCTTGCTCCTACTGCGATTGTGCTGTTCGCCAGCAGTGGCATCGGCGCATACTTTGGCATCAGCGCCTTCAGCCGTGAGCGCAAGGCGATCTGGATGCTCAAAACTGCGCCGGTCAGCGCCTGGTCGCTGCTGCTCGGCAAGTTTATCGTTGCCTATGTGCCGTTCGCCGTGTTTGGCATTGGCCTGAGCGTTGCCTACGGGCTGGTCTCCCACTTCGACCTGTTCACCCAGCTAGCCTCCACTGCCACCGTGCTGCTGCTCGGCCTGGGGTTGACCGGCATCGCCGTCGGTCTGGGCGGCATCGCCCCCCGCTTCGACTGGGATAACCCGCAGCGGCAGAACAGCACCACCGCCGGTTGCCTCTACTTTCCCCTGTTTATCATCTACGCACTGCTGGCAGGCGGCGCGCTGCTTGGCGGCGTGGCGCTGGGAGCAGCGATTCCGGCACAGTTGCCGCTATTCGTTGCCCTCGGCGTGCTGCTCAGTATCGCCATCACGGCTCTCGCCATCTGGCTGCCGCTCAGATTGGCCACCGACCGCTTCGAGCAACTGGAAATCTGAATGTTTTACACCAGCTATTGACACACTGTGCTATAATCTGCATTGCTAACGGGCGCGCAGCTTTGCGCCCCTGGCTGGAAGGTGAGTTGGGCAAGCGCATACCGCCGCAGCAAACAAAACCCGCCAGTTGCGCGCTAGTCGCCGCACCTGGTATACGAACCCATCAGCATGATGGAAGAAAGGCAGAAAGAAAGTGAGTAATCGTGTAGTACCAAAGTGGCTGGCAGGGGCGCTAGTTGCCATGCTAGTCCTCGGCGCAATCTCGGTCATCAACGCGGCCCAGGCCGCGCCCGCATTTCACCCGCTCACCGCCCCGCTCAAAAGTAGTGTCCAGAGCAAGGCGCCCCAGGACAAGCCCGCGCCACCCGCGCAGGGCAATCCGCTCACCGGCCTGCTGACCGGCATGGGCCAACCCGGCAACGGTGCTGCTCCTGCCGCATCCGGTATCACCTACCAGATAAACAACGTTACCCATGCCCCAATCTCCGGCACTACCGACATCGGCAACCACTGCGACGATTGCGTTACCGCCGTCAGCTTCCCCTTCCCTGTCACCTTCTACGGCAGCAGCTACAGCACCGCCAACGCCAGCAGCAATGGCAACCTGCAGTTTAACTCGACCGCCACCAACTTTACCAGTAATTGCCTCCCCGATAGCAACTTCAC
>QHBQ01000094.1 GCA_003243865.1 Candidatus Chloroheliales bacterium
GCGCATCGTTGCCGACCAGGTGCAGAAGCTGGCCGACCAGAATGCCCACAACGCCGCGCTGGTTGCGCTTAAGCCAGGGACGGGCGAGATCCTGGCAATGGTGGGCAGCGTGGACTACCGCAACCCGCAGTTCGGGCAGGTCAACGTCACGCTTGCGCCGCGCCAGCCCGGCTCATCGTTTAAGCCGATCGTCTATGCGCTCGCCTTCCGCAAGGGGTGGACGCCCGCGACGATGATCTCCGACATCACCACCGCCTTCCCCACTGGCGGGCCGAACCTGTACATCCCCAGCAACTACGACAACCTTGAGCATGGGCCGGTGCTGGTGCGTAAGGCGCTGGCCGGTTCGCTGAACATCCCCGCGGTCAAGACCCTGCAATATGCTGGCGTGCAGGATACCCTCACCCTGGCCCGCGATATGGGCATCAGCTCGCTCAGTGGCGATCCCAGTCGCTATGGCCTATCGCTGGTACTGGGCGGCGGCGAGGTCACGCTGCTGGAGATGACTGGCGCGTATGCCACCTTCGCCAACCAGGGTCAGTTCGTGCCGCCGGTTTCTATTCTGGAAGTGCAAGATGCCAGTGGCAACCTGCTGGAGAAGTATGACCCCAACACGGCAGCGAAACGGCAGGCACTCAGCCCTGAGGTCAGCTACCTGATCAGCGACATCCTCTCCGATAACCAGGCCCGCAGCTTCGTGTTCGGCGTGGATAGCGCCCTGAAGTTGAGCCGCCCCGCCGCGGTCAAGACTGGCACCACCAACGACTACCTCGACAACTGGACGCTGGGCTACACCCCCTACCTGGCGGTCGGTGTGTGGCTGGGCAACAACGACAACGCGCCGTTGAAGCAGGTGGCGGGCGCGCGTGGCGCTGGCCCGATCTGGCATGACTTCATGGAGGGGGTGTTCGCCAACCCGCCGCTGGAGGATGTGCTGCGCGATCCCGACAAGCCCTTGCAGGTCGTCTTCCCCCGCCCCGCCGACATCGTAACCGAGCCGATTTGCGGCATAGACGGGCTGAAGCCGAGCGCGGCCTGCACCGCAGCCAAAGATGTGCATCCCGAAATCTTCATCAAGGGCGGCGAGCCGCAGGCCGAGGACAATGTCTACCACTTCGTCCATATCTGCAACCTGCCCAACCATCCTGTCTGCATCGCCAACCCCTATTGCCCACTGACCCTGACCGTAGACCTACCCTTCCCCACCCTGCCCGACGAGTACGGTGCCTGGGCGGCGAAGAACAGCATCGGCGCGCCAACCAAAGTATGCGACCAGCCCGGCCCACCCACGCCGTCTGCCGTGAACATCCCGACGATAGTTAGCCCCCAACCCAACCTACCGCCCAACCCTACCGCCGACAGCGCCTTCCCCAACTTGCAACTGGCGATTACCGCCCCGGCAGCGGGCAGCACGGTGCGCGGCATGGTGCAGGTGAGCGGCTCGGCCAATGCCGACAGCTTCGGCAGCTACAGCCTCGATTACAGCAATGATGGCAACGCCTGGACGCCACTCAGCGGCACGGTCTATCACACGGTGGTAAACAACGGCTTCCTCGACAACTGGAACACCGACCTTGTGCCAGAGGGTGCCTACCAGGTGCGCCTGACCATCACCTCGGCGGGCGGTACCCAGGCACGTTACGCCTACAGCAGCGTGCGGGTAGAGCGCAACGCGCCAGTGGTGAGCATCGCCGCACCCGCCGATGGCAGCCGCTTCAACCCCGGCGACCCCGTGCTGATCCAGGCCACTGTCGGCGGCTCGTCAATCGCCCAGGTCGAGTTCTACGTGGACGATGTGCCGGTCGGCTACGTAGCCAGCACCCCTTACCAGTTCACCTGGCCTGCCCTGGCTGGCCCGCATAAGCTGACCGCCGTCGCCCGCAGCGCGGGCGGCAGCGCAACCACCAGTGCGCCCATAAACATTGACGCCACTTCGCCGCAGACGACCCCCACTCCGGCGGGCAGCCCCACCGTGACCGCAGCCCCTACCCTGCGCATCTCCTACCCCACCGATGGCGCATACATCTACAGCGACCAGCTTGAACTGCAAGTGACCGTCAACTCCCCGCTAGTTAGCCGCGTGGCCTTCGCGGTGGATGGCAAGACCCTCGGCGAGAGCGGCCCGCCCTGGATGGTGAACTGGACCACTACCCGCGGCAACCACATCATTACCGCCACCGCCTACAACGCCCAGGGTACCCAAATCGGCAACAGCGTCAGTGTGCAGGTGACGGTGAAACAGTGAGGAGTGAGGAGTGAGGAGTGATGAATGCTGTGCTGGCACCGGGGCGGCAAAAAGCCCTCTCCCTGGAAGGGAGAGGGTTGGGTGAGGGTGAATCTCGCCGAGCGTCAATGCCAATCGCAACTATTCACCCGGCTGAACCTCGGCGGGTAACGCAACCGTTTATACTCGCGGTTCGTTGGATAAACTATGAGCAACGTTACCGAAGCAAATCCAGCCTGGCCCGACACGCTAGACCCTGAACCGAACGCCGAGGAGCAGGCGTGGCTGGCAAGCGGCCCGTTGACGCTAGCGCGGATTGCGCCCAGCGCGCTGGCCGACCTTGCTGCGTCCGAGGTTACTGTCACGCAGGTACGCCGCTTCGACTGGCCGAGATTGCAGACCAAACCTAACCGCGCCCTACTGGCAGTGCTGCTGATTGCTTTTGGTGGCTTTGCCTGGCGGTTTTGGGACGAGTTTAATGGAAGCTGGATACTAAGTTGGCCGCTGGTTATCTGGTTGGCTCTGGCGCTACTCACCTTTAACTTCTTGCTGGGCAGACACGGCGAAGATCTACCGCTCATCGGGCGCTCCTACGCCGAAGCGAAGCCTGCTGGCCTGAAGCTGCGGCTATTCTATGGGCGATGTCTGGCGGCGCGACGGTTCTTCCACGGCTGGTTCAATCTCTTCATGCTAACCTGGCCGCGCCGCTACTATATCCCCTGGCGTGAAGTAGAGCAGGTTGGCCTCTTCACTGCCGATTACGGCCTGCGCGTGGGAACGCTCTACTGGGTCAGAATATGGAGCCGTGACCGATATAGCTACACTGTCCTGGTTACGCCCAACCAGCAGCAGGCCAGCGAACTCGCTGACCTCATCGTTGGGCAAGCTCACTTGGGCGCATGGGCAGAACTGGGCGAACACAGCACCGACTTGCTGAACCCTGACCTCGGTGTACTGAGCAAGGATGACCACTTCAGGTGGCGAACCGACCGTAGGCGCATCAGCGTGCATGGAGCTTACAGCAGCGTGAGTGCAAGGCTGTGGCGAACACCTGATCCCCAACCATCAAGATTGATTGCGATTAGACCCACTTGGCGAGCTGCGGTCAAGCTGACTGTTGCTATCGCCCTCATGCTCGTCGCTCTTAACTACGATTACCTCATTAGCCTTAGCATCTGGCCACCATCCAGTGCTAACCTTAGCATCAATAATCCAATGCCTATCCCGCCGCTACATGAGATCTGGCACACCTCAGTTACGCGCGACTATAACGATACTATCAGTTTCGGCGGCGGGAAGATTGCTCTTGTTAATGAGTTCAGCGCCAACATCTATGATGCAGCTAGTGGCAAACCACTGAGCAATCCCCACCTGAACGGTGTGAGCGGGTGCTACAATCGGCATGGCACCATCAGCGAGGATGGTAATTACCTCTATTACGTAGCTTACAAGCAAGATAAGGCTGCCTCTAATCAAACCTGCAATGATACACCATATGAAATGGTTGCTTTCAGCCTTCAGACCAACAGTGTTATCTGGAAGCACCCAGTGAGCAGCAATGGCCTCTTCGTGTTGCAGCCAAAACTTAATTTGGTTGTTGTTGGGGGCTATGGGCCTAATGTGGAAGCACTTAACCTACAAACGGGTGCTTTGGTTTGGCAAAGCAAGGATTTGAGCAATGCGCGTTGCTCACTCATAGCAGTCGGCGGAGATTCTGTATATGCAGAGCTAGGAGGTCCCGCTGCTACTCTTGTGGCGCTGAATATCAAGGATGGAGTAGTACGTTGGACCAAGACAACGCAACACGCCTACGAACTCGGTGCTGATGCACAGCGGGTTTACGTCATGGGAAGTCCGAACGAAAGTGTTTACTCAAGTAACGGTGATGCACTCTATAATCAGGCCGATATACATTGGGTATCAGGCTTTGATAGCTATATTGCCAGCAGCAGATTGAGGTGGACGGAAGATTATGCAGAAGCAAACAAAGTTCGCCTCAAGGCCATAGACTCAAAACCGGCAGCCAGATATGGCATTCACCCACCATTAGTAACGACTCTGATTTCGACTTTGGGCCACGCCTCACAGCTGGTAACGGAATGGTATACCTGGTCTACGGCAATGAGCTTCACGCATTCGCAGGAGCAAGATAATCCCTTGTATCGTTTTCCCCGCGCTTCGTATATAATATGGCAGGGGCAGCGTCAGCCTTCCTCGCCAACAAACCAGCGAATAAGATTGCGGAACGCGATGAGCATCACCGAAGAGGCAAACAGCGTAGAAGCCGATGCCAACCGTACAGGGCTGGCAGTAGAGCCGCTGCGCCCCGCTTCGCCCGATGCGATTGACCCGGAGCCGAGCGCGGCGGAGCGGGCGCGGCTGGCAAACGGCCCGCTGGCGCTGACCCGCGCTGCCACCCAGCCCGGCGGTCTGGCGCTGATCGGGGAAGCCAGCCTGCCACGCCGCTTCGTCTGGCCGCGCCTGCAAGCAGGGGTAAGGGGCATTGTCATCCTTGCCCTCATCTGGCCGCTCTATTGGTGTACCACCTCGGCTTGGAGCGAGTTCGTCGGCACCTGGGTGCTAAGTTGGGGGCTGGCCCTGCCGCTGGTGGGGTTTTTGGTAATCAGTGATGTTATTCTCGTGCTGCTCGGCGAGCGGCTGCCGCTGATTGGCCGCTCCTGGGTTGAATTGCGGCCAGAGGGGGTGCGGGTGTACCTCTTCTACGGGCGCAAGCCAGCGGTGCGCGGCAAGGGCTTCCGCATCTTCGGCCTGGTCTGGCCCTGCCGCGCCACCATCCCCTGGGCGGATGTCGCGCGGGTGGCGGTATACCGCGCCGATTACGAAAACACCCAGCGCGGACCCCGCCGCACGATGTACTGGGTTAAGCTGTGGACTAACAACGGCACTGGCTATGTCGCGCTGATTACCGACATGGAAGCGCAGGCGCATGAGCTTGCCAACCTGCTGGCGCAGCACGCGGGCCTGAGCAAGTGGGCCTATCTCAACGGTAATGATAGCAGCATCATCAACCCCAGCCTTGGCCCGCTCGACCGCGACACCCTGTTCATCTGGCGGGCCGATCAGCGGCGCATCAGCAACGCGACTACTATCGGCAGCGTCAATGCCGAACTGTGGCGTGCGCCATTCCGCGAGTTGATGCCACGCGTAGGCGGATTGCGCTGGCGAACGTTGGTTAAGCTGACTCTACTCGTCGTGCTACTCATCGCGATCTTCAACTACGATTACCTGCTCAGTTACCTGCTCTGGACACCGCCTGGCCCCATCGCCAGCGACCCCGCCTGGCTTGGCGGCCACCACGATGCGGGCAACACTAACGCCAGCAACCAGACCCTCATCCCGCCGCTGCACGAGGTGTGGCACACTAAGTTGGAGTACGGCTCCGCCACTAATATAAGCCTGGGCGGTGGCAAGCTGTTGGTGACCGGAGAGTCGACCGCCTACGCCTACGATGCTAGCAGTGGCAAGTTGCTGAATCAGTACAAATTGTTCGACAGCTCTAATCCACCAGGATATAACGAAGTTATCACAGGTACGATCAGCCCGGATGGCAATTACGCCTATTTTGTCTCGATCAATATGTCAGTGGATAGAATCAGCGGTGTAGAGAAGACAACTTACCAAAGAGTTGTACTTGACCTCAACACTAGTAGCCAGATCTGGCAGCAGACTTTGAGCGGTAACCCCACATTCTTGTTTGAGCCTAAGCGCAATCTGATCATCACCAGCTCGCCAGTCACAACCAACACGAATGGAACGACATCCTATGACTACGTAATCGAGGCATTGAACCCACAGACTGGCGCGCAGGTCTGGCACAGCGAGGGCTTCGGCGCGGTTGCGCCAAATGAGATTGCGGTTGGTGGCGATAACGTTTATGCGGCAACAGACGGGGGCGATCAAATAGTCGCGCTGAACATCGGCAATGGCACCACCCGCTGGAAGAAAGGCAATCCCGTCACCTTCGCAGATTGTTGGCCGATGCACAGTATGTTTATGCGATAAGTGATTACAATCTGGTGATTTATTCAGCGGAAGGTGCGGAGCAGATAACAGGCGCTTTGTTCAATAGAATAATGCCACCCGTGCTGGTTGGTAGGCGCATTATTGGAAGCGCCTACGATAATTTGACTAGCGCAAGCTCTGCTGGGCAGCACTCGTTCGCGGATAGCTATAATAGCACCTATTTCTATAGCACTGATATGAACCTGAATAAGATAGCGGCAAGCAGCGGTCTGCTCTTTCTGCTCAGGAACGAGGGTGATGGCAACCTTTTCGGCAACACCCGCCTATTTGCCTTCGACCTGAACAGCGGCAAGCAGGTGTGGCGTTCGCCAACCTCTAGTGGCGACTACTTCTCAGGCAATCAGTTTATCATCGGCAACGGGATGCTGTACAGGATTTATGGCGGCGAGGTTCACGCCTTTGCTGGGGCGCGGTAGACACAAAGCAAGGGCGGGATAAATCCCGCCCCTACAGCGGCACATTGTTCGTAGGGGCGGGATTTATCCCGCCCAGCCGCCCGAAGGTAATGTTCCTTGTAATTTGTTAAACTTCATTGCTGAAGCGCATAAGCCCCCATAGGGATTGATCGGCTTCTCGCCAGTGTAGAGCAGCACGCTCTTCAGTTCGGTATAGAGTTCGATCGCATCGAGCGACATCTCGCGACCAAAACCGGATTGCTTGTAGCCGCCGAAGGGCAGGCCGGGGAAGGCGGTGTAGGGCGTGTTGATGCTGACGTGGCCGGTGCGGATTGCGCTGGCAACGCGGTTGGCGCGGCCTACATCCTTGGTCCAGACTGTGCCAGCCAGGCCGTAGATGCTGTCGTTGGCAAGCTGGATCGCTTCCTTCTCGTCCTTGAACGGGATAATCACCAGCACCGGGCCGAAGATCTCCTCCTGTGCCACGGTCATCTGGTTGTGGACATCAGCGAGCGCAGTGGGCAGATAGAAGTTGCCCGCGCTGATGTCGGCGGGGCGCTTGCCGCCGGTGAGCAGCGATGCGCCCTCCTGCTGGCCCTTCTCCACGTAACCGTTGACCACATCCCATTGGTTCTGGCTGATCAGTGAGCCAATGTTGGTGCTGGGATCCATCGGATCGCCGACCTTCAGCTTGTTGACCCGGTTGAGGAAGGCTTCCACAAACCGGTCGTAGACGCTCTGGTGGACGAGGACGCGGCTGCGGGCTTCACACGATTGCCCCGCGCTGTAGTAGATGGCAAAGGCCGCGCCGTTCGCCGCCGCCTCGATGTCGGCATCCTCGAAGATCAGGTTGGCCGACTTGCCCCCCAGTTCCAAGCTGATGCGCTTGAGCGTGGCCGAGGCGGTCACCATGATCTGCTTGCCGGTGGTGGTCTCGCCGGTGAAGGCGATCTTGTCCACCCCCGGATGACCCGCCAGATATTCCCCCACTGTGCTGCCCGGCCCGGTCACGACGTTGACCACGCCAGCCGGTATGCCCGCCTCCAGGCAGATTTCGCCGAGCAGAATAGCGGTAATCGGCGTGTTGCTGGCGGGCTTTAGCACGATGGTGTTGCCACAGGCCAGCGCCGGGGCGAGCTTCCAGGCGGCCATCATCAGCGGATAGTTCCAGGGGATGATCTGGGCGCAGACCCCCACCGGCTCACGCAGAGTATAGCCGAAGTGACGGCCAGGTAGCGGCACGGTGATGCCGGTAATCTTGGTCGCCGCGCCCGCGAAGAACTCGAAGTCATCAATCGCCTGGCCGATCTCGGCCTTGACGTTCTGGATCGCCTTGCCGTTGTTGAGCGTCTCGACGCGGGCGAGGTCGTTGGTGCGCTCGCGCAGCAGTTCGGCCACCTTCATCAGGATGCGGTTGCGCTGGCTGCCACTGGTGCGCTGCCACTTATCGAAGGCGGCGCGGGCGGCGGCTACCGCCTTGTCTACATCCTGCTCGCCAGCTTTTGCTACGGTGGCGAGCTGCTCGTTGGTAGCGGGGTTATAGGCCGCGAAGGTTTCGCCGCTGACGCTATCCACCTGCTCACCATTGATCAGCATCTTGTAGTGGTCGCGCTCCATCGCGCTGTGCTTCACTTCGGTATCTGCGGTTGCGGTCATGTCTCTCTCCTGTGGATTTTGGATTTTGGAGTTTCCCCTGTATCGGGAGGGGCTGGGGATGGGCGTGCTGCACCGCTGTACTCCCCCACCCAGCCTCCTCCTTTGGGGGAGGGGTTTGTCTCCCCTCCCGCTGGGAAGGGCTGGGGGTGGGTGCGTGCTACTTCGCTGTACTCCCCCACCCAACCTCCCCCTTTGGGGGAGGGATATTACTCCCCCACCCAGCCTCCCCCAAAAGGGGGAGGGGAATTAGCCTCTCCCTTTTGGGGCGGTGATTAGCTTAGTGCAGCAGCATTGGGCGGTCGTTGCCGGGGCGACGCTCCAGCAGGTCGCCGATTTCGCTCAACTCCTGACGGGCGGCATCAATCTCCTGCTTGAACGAGTAAACCATTTCAGCCAGCTCGGTCATGCTCATGCTGGTGCTGCTGGTTTCCGCTCCCAGCAGGTCGAGCCGCTCGGCGAGGACATCGGTCATGGCGCGGACTTCGCCGAGCATCTCGTGGTTGGCAGTCCTGAACTCAGCCAACAGCTCGGCAAGGCGAGGGCGGAGAAACTCCACCACCACCCGCTGCAACAACTGACCTAGCTGCTCGTCAATGTAATCCTTGATTTCTTGTTCGTTCATGCTTGAACCCTCTCCCAGCCTCCCCCGATGGGGGAGGAGCTTTTCCTTAGAGCCTTTCAAAGAGCGTGGCGATGCCCTGACCAACGCCGATGCACATGGTGGCGAGACCATACTTCGCGTTGGGGCGACGCTGCATCTCGTGGATGAGGGTGGTGGTCAGGCGGGCGCCACTCATGCCCAAGGGGTGGCCGATGGCGATTGCCCCTCCGTTGGCGTTGACTTTGGCCTGGTCGAAGCCGAGTTCGCGGATACAGGCCAGCGACTGCGCGGCGAACGCCTCATTCAGTTCGATCAGGTCGAGGTCATCCACGCTGAGGCCTGCCCGCTGCAGCGCCTTGCGAGTGGCGGGGATGGGTCCGAGGCCCATGCAGGAGGGGTCTACACCAGCGACTGCGGTGGCGACAATGCGGGCCAGCGGCTTGTAGCCGAGCGCGGCGGCGCGCTCTGCGCTCATCAGCAGCAGGGCCGCAGCACCATCGTTGATGCCGCTGGAGTTGCCTGCCGTGACGCTGCCGCCTTCGCGGAAGGCGGGCTTGAGTTTGGCCAACGTTTCCAGCGAGCTGTCGGCGCGAGGGTGTTCGTCAACCTCGAAAGTGGTAGGCGGCTGGCCCTTCTTGGCGGCAGGGATAGGGACGGGGACAATCTCTTCTCGCAGGCGGCCATCCTGAATTGCGGCTACGGCCCGCTGCTGACTCTGTAGCGCAAAGGCATCCTGGTCTTCGCGGCTGATCTGGTAGCGCTCGGCGACATTCTCAGCGGTCTCGCCCATGCTGTAGGGGT
>QHBQ01000201.1 GCA_003243865.1 Candidatus Chloroheliales bacterium
ACCACTCTAGGCGAACTGCAACGCTGGTGGAACGATCCCCGCCGCAAAGGTAGCGCCTGGTGGCTGGCACGGTGGCTCAACCCCGACCGCGACGAGGGGGCAATCCTCGCCGACGCTGATTTTGAATACAAGCCGGGTGAGGAGCAAGCGTTCAGCGGCTTCTTTGTCCATCGCGACTACCGTAATCATGGCATCGGCAAGCGGCTCTACGGCCTGATCGAGCAGGCAGCGGCGCAGCAACCGCTGGCGAGATTGTACAGCGGTGGGCCGCAGGCATACACGCTAAGGCAGGAGTTCCTGGCGCGGCGCGGCTTCGAGTTCGACCGCTACTTCTGGCGGATGCGCCTGCCCGCCGACAAAGCAGTACCAGCCCCGCTGTTGCCGGAGGGCTACACTGTGCGTGCCTTCGTGCGCGGGCAGGATGAAGAGCTATTCATGAACGTGCGCAACATCAGCTTCGCCGAACACTTCGGCAGCACCCCCTATACGCCTGAAACCGCTGCCTACCTCATCCAGCAGGAGATGTTTCAGCCGGAGGGTCTGTTCTTCGCCTTCAAAGGTGACGAGGCCGCCGGTTACTGCTGGTCGGCGGTCAGCGCCGAGGAAAACGCCCGCCGCAAGGTGAGCGTCGGCTGGATCGAACACCTCGGCACCGTGCCGGGGCATCGTGGCGTCGGGCTGGGCCGCGCCTTGCTGCTGATCGGCATCCAGCACCTGCGCCAGCGCGTGTCGGTGGTCGAGCTGGGCGTGGAAGGTAAGAACGCGAACGCGCTGCGCCTCTACGAGAGCGTTGGTTTCTACCAGGAGTCGGCCTGGGCCAACATGGTCAAGAACTTGAATAAGGAGAGCAATGGCGACCGCTGAACAAAGCATACTTGATTACACCATCCGCACCATGACCGAGGCTGACATCGCGTCGGTAGTAAACTTCTACCACGAACTTGAGGTACTCGAGCCGCTGGGCCATGACATCACTCTGGCAGGATTCACCGCCCGCTATCACGAGCCAGACAACCGCTACTACACCCGCCTGCTGGCCCAACTGACAAATGAGGACGGCAGCGCGGGCAAGCTGGTGGGCTACGGTTTTATCCTCAAGCGTGACGATGACGATTCTGCCGCGATGCGACTGCACGTGCTGCCCGCCTGGCGTAACCAGGGCATCGCTAGCAGCATCTATCAAAGGCTGGAGCAGGAAGCCCGCCAGCAAGGGGCGAGCAGGATGACGAGCGAACCGGACGAGCGGGCCAGCCTCACCCCGCCCTTCCTTGCCAAACGCGGCTTCAGCGTTGACCACGCCACTTGGGCGATGCGCCTGCCCGCCAACCATCCCGTGCCGGAAGCCCAGGTGCCGGATGGCTATACCTTCCGCAACTTCCAGCCGGGCGACGAGCCGACGCTGCGCAAGGTTGCCACCGAGTCGTTTGCAGGCTTCAAGGATTACTTCCCCAACGACACCGAGCAGGCAGTCGAGGAGACTAGGGAGCCAGATTACGACCCCTGCCGCCTGACCTTCGCCTTCGCTGGCGATGAGGTGGCGGGATATTGCCAGGCCGAGGTCGAGGCTGAGGAGGGCAAGGGTTGGATTGATAACCTCGGTGTCGTTCCAGATCATCGCCGCAGCGGGCTGGGTCGCGCCCTGCTGCTGGCGGGCATCGCCTACCTGCGCCAGTTCGTTCCCATCGTGCTAATTGGTGTGGAGGAATACAACGACAAAGCCATCCGCCTCTACCAGTCGGTCGGCTTTGAAAAGCAGCGCGGCACGGTAATGATGGTCAAGCAGCTTGCCGAAAACGAGATGCAATGATGCAGGTCACAGCGGCGCGTGAGATAGCGAGACGCTTCGATTTTACTCTGCGCCGGATGCGCGATGACGATTTGCCCGCGCTCAACAATTTTACCAACGCGGTGGATGCAATCGAACCGATGGAGAATGCCCGCACCCTGGCCGAGTTCAAGGAAGATTACCATTGGCCCGACAACCAGGAAATCTACACCCTAGCCCATGCCACTAACCCTGACGGGAGCGAAGGCAAGCTGATCGGCTATCTGGAGTGCGACAAGGATGAGGGCAGCGACATGGCCTGGGGCGAGTTGCTGGTGCATCCCGATTATCGCAATCGCGGCGTGGGTCGGGCGCTATATGCCGAGTTCGAGCGCCTGATGCTGCCCAAGCAGCCCACCGAGTTGCACTTCGCACCTAAGCAGCAGGCCAGCCTGTTGCTCGACTTTCTGAGGCGACGCAGCTACGAGGCGGAGCGCTACTTCCTGCGGATGCGCCTGCCTGCCGATGTGGCCGTGCTGGAAGCGCAACTGCCACCCGGCTTCACCATGCGCACCTTCCAGCCCGGCGACGAGCAACTCTTCACCGATCTGCGCAACGGCTGTTTCGCCGATCACTATGGCAGCACCCCAGCTACGCTGGAGGCGATCACCTATATCACCCGGTTGCAGGATTTTCGTCCCGANGGCCTCTTCTTTGCCTTCGTGGGCGATCAGCCAGCAGGCTTCTGCAACGCTGGCTTCAGCGCNGAGGAGATNGNGCGGCGCGGTATCGAGGTGGGTTGGATTCATACGCTGGGGGTGATGCCCCAGTATCAGCGGCACGGCNTGGGCCGCGCCTTGCTGCTGATCGGGGTACAGTGGCTGCGCCAGTTCGTGGCGATTGTCGAACTTGGCGTCGAGGGTAAGAACGCGCACGCATTGCCGCTCTATACCGATGTCGGTTTCCGCGAGGAGAACGCCAGAGTGAACATGATGAAGCGAGTGGCATCAGGTGTTGGACAATGAGCGGGCAGGTGGATATGGAGAAGAAGCTGGGCTAGCCAAATTAAAGCCGGATTAGAGTTGCCCCACCCGCTTGCCGAGGTGGGGCCTTTGCTGCAACCAGGAAGCGCAATTAGCGTATAATGTGCTACTGAAGCAGTTGGCGTACTTTATCGCCGCAGGTGTTGAAACAATAGGTTAGCGCAAGGAGCAAACGCATATGA
>QHBQ01000075.1 GCA_003243865.1 Candidatus Chloroheliales bacterium
ATAACATGAATCCAAATGCAGGAGCACAGAACGGGCCGGATGTGAGCCGCTTCATCGAACCGGACGAGCGGATACTCTGGCAGGGGCAGCCGATGCGCGGGGTCGGCAACCCGCTGCGACTTGGCGGCATGATCGTGCTGGGTGTCGGCGTGCTACTCGGCCTCATCTTCGGGATAGTTGGCTTCGTTTTGGGCAATCTCAGCAGCGAAGTAGGGCAGACGGCGAACCGCAACGTCGGCGCTGTTTTCTTGTGGGTCGGCCCGCTCGTGTTCGGCATTATGGTGTTCACTGGTGCGACGCTGCTGATTGCGGGCAGATTCATCTCGCGCAATATCGCCTATGTGCTGACCGAGCAGCGGGCGATCATCGCGCAAGGACCCTCCTTCGGTGCAACCCGCACTACCCTGGTTGACCTGACTGATGTCGGAATTATCAGGGTACTTGAAAACAAGGACGGCAGCGGCTCGATCATCTTCGGGCGCAGCAGCTACTATTCGAGCCAGGGCGGCTACGGCGGCTCTGGCAGCTACTATGACCGCGATTACAGTATCGCCAATATTCCCGACGTGATGAACGTCTATCGCCTCATTCGCTAGGCCCAGGATGGGGCGCAGAAAGCGCAGGGATGAGTATTGAGTTTTGAGTTTTGAGTTGTTGCAAGCGGAGGCGCGGCAGAAATAGGTTCAGCCAAGCGCAGGCACACATTGCAGGATTTGCTCCAGCTTCTGCGCATCGCTGCTTTGCTCGGCCAGCAGCACAAAATCGGTTATTACTGGCTGGCTGGAAGCAGCACTCACTTCAGGTGGCAGAACGTCAAACAAAGGAAGGGTAAGGCTGGCTTGTGCCTGCTTGCCATTTCCTGCTTCTTTCTTCGGGCTAACAAAATCCCCCATACGCTCAAGCCCATTGCTGAAGCGACGTAGGGTGGCGATAATTGCCTGGCTGCTGCTGTCAATCCCAACCCAGCGGCGGCCCAATTGTGAGGCAACCGCCAGGGTAGTACCAGAGCCGGAGAAGCAGTCCAGCACCAGGTCGCTAGGGTTGGATGATGCGTTTATTATTCTGGCAAGCAAGGCTGGGTTCTTCTCGGTGGGATAGCCAGTAATCTCGATGTTCTGGTTGTGCGCATCGGGATAATCAAGCCAGATGTCCTGCACCGGCACGCCATCACTATCATCAAGGTAGACCTTGCGGCGTGGATTGCCATTAGGCGACCAGTAAATCTCGCCTCGCGCGTCCATCTCCTCAAGCGTGCTGGGAACGTATTGCCAGTGTTTACCCGGTGGTGGGTTCATCCCCCGCCACGGTTGCCCGCTCGCGCCGTTACGAACGCCAGGCGCATGAATAGGAACTTTTTTGTAGCGGCGACCATCCTTCTCCACATACTGATACTCCTTAGCGATGCCTTCTGCGCTCCATCCTTCAACTGGACGATGCCATACATAATCATCGCTCTTTGTATAAAAGAGGATGTAGTCAGAGACATTGCCATAGGTGCGGCGGGTGTAGTTCTTCGGGTTGCACTTGCGGCGCGTGATCAAACTACGGAAGTTTCTTGCGTCAAACACCTCGTCCATAACCAGCTTGATGTGAAACGCCATATTCTTATCGAGGTGGACATAGATCGAGCCGTCCTCGGCGAGAAGCTCACGCAGGAGGATGAGACGCTCACGCATAAACTCCACGTAATGCGCCCCTTCAAGCAGATCCTCATACGATGTTTCCTGCTCGCGCGACTGAAAGATGCTGCGTGTGGCATAAGGCGGGTCTATGTAGACAAGGCGCACTTGTCGGCGAATGCTTGGGTTGTGCAGCATGGCGGCAAGGATGGGCAGGTTATCGCCATAGCAAAGATAGTTGGAGGCTTTGCCATCGGTGTCAATGTTCCCCGACCAAATGTTTCTGGTAACAGTTGGCGGCGTGTGCAGAATGTCACGCTCCTCACGCTTGCCAGCATAGGACAGCATGATGTCGGTGCCTTCAGGCATAGAAGGCAAAGCAATGGCAGGTAGGTTCTTATTCCGCTGGGTTCGAGATACTCCTGTCGCCATCTGCAGCCTCCGACTGGGATTTCAGCCATTCAAGCGTTACCCGCTCTGACATCATCCTGAGTGTAAAGACAATGATCTTTCCCGGCCAACTTCTTTCGATCGCGGCGTAGTCATTCCACATCGAGCCAAGCAGAAGGCCGGGTCCGTCGTTCATAAACATTACTTTGGTCTTTAGACCGTGCGTCTGAGCGTAGCCTAGGATTTCATCGGCGCAGCTAATGTAGCCGCCAACACGGTCATCCTCCTGCGCTCCGCCCCTATCCGAATCGTATCGGGCCAAGCCTATTGCCAGCACTTCATTGCCGCTCTCATCGTAGACTACGAAGTCTACAGGTCGGGTTGGCCTAGGATAATCGGCGAATACTTCACCCATCCTGATGTCGCGTCCGGCTCGTTCCGGCCCTTTTATAACGAGCGAAGGAAACTGTTGACGAAACAAGGCGAAGAAGCGTGATGTTATATCATAGCCCTTCTTGCCCCGATCTTTGTACTCCCATAGCAAAGCGCAGAGCGCTTCATCAGGAAGGGGACGGCTATCAAATGCCGCCTGCACTATGTGGATGGGGCGAAAGCCAGTGCCGAATTGGTCGCAAATCTGCTGCGCTCTGGATTTCTTCTTGAGCATCTCCACTGGTGTTTCAGGACTGACATACTTTCTGAACACCCTCGCTAGCTGAATGCGCATCCAGACGGATTGCTCTTCGGCAATTCGCAGCAACAGTCGAATTGAGGACTCCGACTCCCTGAGATACTTGCTGAACAGCACCAGCACAGGCTCGTACAGAACCACCGCATCTTTCAGAACGTCGGGATAATACTCACCAGTTGCCAACGTAATCCAGTTGCGCCCATCAACCTTATAATCAGCGAAGGAGCTTCGTGGCGGCGGACCCGATGAGCTTGGCGGAAGCGCATCCATAGTCACCGCCGCTTCACCTTCTTCGCCTTCTTATTGCGGTGGCCCTGGCCGCGGGGGGAACTGTTGGCCGGTTGCGGGCGCTGGCCGTTGGCCTTACCGTTGGGGGCGGCCAGCAGCGGGTTGCCGTCATCGTCGCGCATCATGCCGAAGGGAAGGCTGCCATCCTGGCCTTTAGCCGCTTTCATCTGGCGCATAATGTTGCCGAGGCCTCGCTGCGCGTTGGGGCCGCTCATCTGCTTCATCATCTTGCGCATATCCTTGAACTGGTTAAGCAGGATGTTGACATCGCTGACGTCGAGGCCACAGCCTTTGGCGATGCGCTTGCGGCGCGGGCCGTTGATGACGTCGGGGTCGTGGCGCTCCTGCGGAGTCATTGACAGGATGATCGCCTCGATGTGCTTCAAGTCCTTCTCGTCAACATCGAGATCCTGCCCGCGCATCAGCCCGCCCAGACCCGGGATCATACCGAGGATGTCGGTGATCGAACCCATCCGCTTGATCTGGCGCATCTGCTCCAGGAAGTTCTCCAGGTCGTAGGTGCCTTTGCGCATCTTGGCCTGAAGCTCTTTCGCCTGCTTCTCGTCGAACTCCTGTTGCGCCTTCTCGATCAGCGACAGCATATCGCCCATGCCGAGGATGCGGCTGGCAGTGCGGTCGGGGTAGAATGGCTCCAGCGCGTCGGCCTTCTCACCGGTACCCACGAACTTGATCGGCACGCCGGTTACGCTGCGCACCGATAGGGCGGCGCCGCCGCGCGTGTCGCCATCCATCTTTGTCATAATCAGGCCGGTGATGCCCACCTGCTTGTTGAAGTCATCGGCGACGCGCACCGCCTCCTGGCCGGTCATCGCATCCACCACCAGCAGAGTCTCGTTGGGGTGGACGTGGTCGCGGATTTGCTGCAGTTCCTGCATCATCGCTTCGTCAATGTTGAGGCGGCCCGCAGTGTCGAGGATGACCATGTTCAGGTTGAGGTCGTGGGCGCGCTTCAGGGCGTTGACGCAGATGTTGACCGGGCTAGAGCCAGGCGGCTCGCTGTAGACCGGAATATTCAGTTGCTTGCCGAGCGTTTCAAGCTGGGTGATGGCGGCGGGGCGATATACGTCGGCGGCAACCAGCAGGGCGCGCTGGCCGCTGTTCTTGCGCAAGTGCAGGGCAAGCTTGGCGACGGTGGTGGTTTTACCGGAGCCTTGCAGCCCGACCAGCATCACGATGGTGGGCGGGGTGCGGGCCAGAGTGAGCTTGGCTTGACCCTCGCCGAGCAGAGCGACCAGTTCATCGAACACGATCTTGACCACCTGCTGCGCCGGGCTTAGGCTCTGCAACACGTTAGCCTCGACCGCTTTGGCCCGCACGTTGGCGATGAACTCTTTGACCACCTTGAGGTTGACATCGGCTTGCAACAAGGCGCGACGCACCTCGCCTAGACCTTCGTCAATGTCGGCTTCGGTGAGGCGGCCTTTGCTGCCGAGGCGGTCGAATACGCCTTGCAAGCGGTCGGATAGGGAATCGAACATCGTTACTCCTTCTTCGGAGCTTAAAGATTATAGATTATAGATGA
>QHBQ01000457.1 GCA_003243865.1 Candidatus Chloroheliales bacterium
AATATGTGTATGCAATTGGTGCAGAAGCCGGAGCTATACGATGTGCTGGTGCTGCCCAACCTCTATGGCGACATCATCTCCGACCTCGGTGCCGGGCTAATCGGCGGGTTGGGCTTGGCACCGGGTGCGAACATCGGCACCTATGCAGCGGTATTCGAACCGACTCATGGCAGCGCTCCACAGTATGCCGGACAGAACAAGGTCAACCCGATGGCGATGATGTTCAGCGGCGTGCTGATGCTCAACTACCTCGGCGAACGCGAGGCCGGGGCGCGGCTGGAGCAGGCGCTCGCCGACATCATCGCCGAAGGCATCCACGTCACCTACGACATGAAGCCAAACCGCACCGACCCCGCTGCTGGCACCTCTGAGGTCGCCGATGCGGTAATCGCCAAACTACGAGATTAAAGAATTAAAGATTAAAGATTATAGAGGAAAAGCAGACGAAAGCAGGCATTCGTCTTTCATCTATAATCTATAACCTATAATCTTTAATCTCCCCGTAAGGGGGAGCTGTGGACAACGCGCTGCGGCAGCAGGTTATCGAACTGGAAAACGCCACTCGTGACGACGCCGAGCAGATCTACACGATGGCAGGCAAAGGCACCGTGCGCCTCGATGTCGAATGGTTCGGGGGGGCATGCCTGACCGTTTGCCAGTTGGTGGCAGGCAACGCTGCGCTGAACACGCTCTGGGGCTTGGGAGTAAACGAGGCGGTCACGAAGGAGATGCTCGACACTCTGGTGAGCAGGTTGGCCGAGCTAGAGGTGACGTGCAGCCTGCACCTCGCCCCGGTTCCCGGCGGCGACCAGGTGCGGCGGATGTTGCTTGAACGCGGCTTCATGGCTGCGGGCAAGTTTGCGATGCTACGCTACTCTGATCCCAAGGTGTGGCGGATGCCCGACGATGAAAGCGCGATTGGTGTACGTAAGCTGGTAGCAGGCGAAACCAGCCTGTTCGCCCGCCTCAACGCCGAGGGCTTTGGCTTCAGCGGGCCGGACGCAGAGATCTCACGCAGCGTGATTGGTCGAATGAGCCGCGCCGCTGGCGTGGACGCCTACATCGCCTGGATTGGCGACGAGTCGATCGGCCAAGCGATGATGATCAGCCGCGAGGCCAGTGCCGGGCTGTACAACGCCAGCACCCTACCCCGCTGGCGGAGGCGGGGGGTACACACCGCCCTGATCCGTCGCCGCCTCAGCGATGCAGTGCGGGCGGGGGCGCAGCTCATCTACAGCCGCACCCCGCTCGGCAGCGATGCACAGCGCAACCTGGAGCGCAACGGCTTCGAAGTCGCCTACAGCAGTGAGCAACTGGTCAGACCGATGGGCAAGCTGGTGGAGAAGGGTAAAGAAGGCAAGCGCAAGCTGGCGAACAAGTTTTGAGTTTTGATCGGACTTACGCAGTTGCACAGATAATAGGACCCATTTCCGTAGGCATGAGTCATTTCGAATTTTGCGCTGATGATATGATTGGGACGAATTCACATTCGCCCAGGTGCAGCGCCAGTCACGCTCATCGTAGCTAGCAAGATTGCATAGTTCCGGGGGCTGGGGGCGTAGCCCCATTGTCGCGCTGCTACGATGTCGCGCTTAAGCCTGGATGCGGCCAGCGTGTGCTTACGATAAATATAAAAGTAGGGCAGCACGGGGCTACGCCCCCAACCCCCGGAACTTACCTCAACCATCAAGACACTTCAAGATAAAGACCGGTTCCCTCAGCAGAAATTCGGGATGACTCATGCCTACCTGGTAAACCTGTTCTACAATTAACCCCAGGCATCNGGGCCATCATCATCGCTCTCCAGGTGCGCGCTGGAGCCGTTGCCGGTGCGGGTANTTGCGGCGCGGGGGTCGCGCTCCTTAGNGGCGTTTTTGGTTGAGGTTTGCAGGTATTTGTAGAACTCAACATCGAAGTTGCGGGTGCGCAGCACCACTTCCATCGGTACCGCGTGGCCGAAGACAAGCACCTCCTGGCGGGTGTCAAGCGTGGCGAGAGTTTGCTTCAGGTGGCTGCCACCGCCCACGCCGGTGAACACCGCGTCAATATCGCGCTCGTCGGATAGCAGCGCGGTGATGCGTGTACCCAGCTGACTCAGCACATCGGAGTCAATGCTGCTGGGCCGCTGGTCAATTACCATCAGGGTGACGAAATACTTACGCATCTCGCGGGCAATCGTGCTGAAGATGCCGCTCTTGCCAGTGAGGAACTTGTGCGCCTCCTCGATAGTGATCATCAACGGACGCGGCTTGTCGGCGGCGTTTTGCGTGCCTTCGTACTTGTCGGTTTGGGCTACCCACTCCTCGTGGATGCGGCGGGTAAGTACGGTGGCAACCAACATATAGGCCAGGGTAGAGTGGTAGCGGCCAAACTCAAGTACCACGTTGTAACCCTGCTTTAGTACGTTCAGCAACCGCTTGATCGCAGCATCGTCGTCGCTATCGGTGATGAAGGCAAACTGGCGCAACTGCTGCAGCTTGCGCCACAGCGCGCCCAGCGATGCTTTGTTTGCCCCCACCTCGGCGGCCACCTCGTCTATCGCGCCTGGGTCGCGGGTCATCAGCTTGTCAATCCACTTTTCGCCCCAGCGGTGATGCAGCAGGTAGGCAGTGCTGGCCGCGGTCTCGTTCAGGTTCAACTCTTGCTCCAGACTGAGCAGGTCATCGGTGGTTAGGTAGCTAAA
>QHBQ01000313.1:0-756 GCA_003243865.1 Candidatus Chloroheliales bacterium
TCTTCGCTGGGGGTAAGGTCAATTGTAATCGTGTTGCGCGGCTGCAGCGGCGGCGCGGCGATAAAGCCGAGGCTGGTGAGCTGCTGGCGCAGGCGGGGGTCATCTTCGCAGTTCGGCTCGATGGTCAGGGTGATGGCGCGGTGGCGGCGGGCATGGTTGTGGGTCGCCTTGAATAGTTGGCGAGCAAGCGGCAAGTCGGTCCAGTCCACCAGCGGGCCGCGCGGGATATAGGCTACGCGCAACGGGCCGAGCCGACGGTACAGCAGCAACGCGCCCGCCAGGATGCGCCCCGGCCACTGCTCGACCACCGCAAGGCGGTAGGGCTGCCAGCCGTGTAGCTGCTTGAGCCGCGCCCAGCCGTCGGTCTGCAAGAGGTGGCCGCCTTGCTCGGTGACAAAAGCATCCCAGACTGCGCCCTGCTCCGGCGCAACGATTACGGTGTGGCGTTGCCCACCCGCCCCCTCAGCGTTGCTCATTGGGCGGCAGATGGAAGTGGCTGGTGGGGATGGGGGCGCAGTTGCGGAAGATCTCGGGAATGGTGCTGACTTCGGTGAAGTAGTCTACCACTGCGATCAGGTCGTTGGACGTGCTGATGCCGAAGCTGATCAGTTCGAAGCGGATGCCACGCATCTGCACCGCCTGCACCAGTCGGATGAAGTCGCCGTCGCCGCTGGCCAGCACCACCACATCGAGGTTCTGGGCCATAGTCAGCATATCTACCGCGATTTCGATGTCGAGGTTGGCTTTGATGCGCCC
>QHBQ01000313.1:801-2599 GCA_003243865.1 Candidatus Chloroheliales bacterium
ACTGCATACTCAAGCAGGCTGCAATAGTTAACCTCCACCCCGACGCTCTTGGCCGAGTAGAAGAGGTTGGAAACATCCACGAACACGCCGACATTCTGGCAGCCTTGCGCCCCGTAGTTTGAGTTCATCGCAACCACCAATCTTCTTTATTGCATCGCTCTATAGCGCCGAAGTGAGTACGCGGCCCAGGCGCTTGATACCTTCCTCGATGTCGTCGAGGCTAGGCTGGCTATAGGCAAGGCGAATGTTGTTGCTGCCACTGGCCGAGGCATAGCAGGCGCGGCCAGGCAGGTACTCCACCCCCTCCTCGCGGGCGAGAGGGAGCAGGGCGCTGGCGTCAAGATGCTCCGGCAGCGTGACCCAGAGGAAGAAGCCGCCCGCCGGTTCGGTCCAACTTACCTCATGGGGGAAGTGCTGACGCATCGCGCCGAGCATTACATCGCGCTTGCGCTTGTAGTGCTGCTGCAACTGCTCAATGTGCAGGCCAAGCTCGCCCGCCTCGGCATAGGCCGCAGCGATATGCGAAGCGAACGGGCTGGTGCCGCCATCGTCCTTGAAGGTGGTCAGCTTACGGATAATCGGCGCAGGGGCGATAATCCAGCCGAGGCGCAACCCGGCGGCGAGGGTCTTACTGAAGGTGCCGGTGCGAATAACGTGGCCGCTAGAGTCTCCCAGCGCGTCTATTGCGAACAGCGAAGGCAGCGCATCACCCTCGAAGCGGATGTCGTGGTAGGCGTCGTCCTCGACGATCAGGGTGCGGTACTCGGTGGCAAGCTCGAGCAGGTGGTGGCGACGGGGAAGTGAAAGGGTCACGCCGCTGGGGTTCTGGTAGTTGGGCATTACGTAGATGAACTTGACCCGCCGCTCATTCGCACGAGCAGCGTGGAGCGCGCTTTCCAGTGCATCAACCCTGATACCCTCGTCATCAAGCGGCACTTCGACGATCTGCGCCTGGGCGCGGCGGAAGATGTTGACCGCACCCAGGAAGCTGGGCGCTTCAGCCACCAGATAGTCGTCAGGGTCGAGCAGCAAGTGGGCAATCTGGCCCAGTGCGCCCGACGAGCCGTTGGTGATCATCACCTGCTCGTGATCGAGGTCTAGCCCCTCATCTTCCTTCAGCTTGCGAATTAGGGTGGCAATCAGGCGAGGGTTGCCCTGCACGTTGCCGTACTGCAAGGCAGCAGCGGCGTCCTCGCGCAGCACCAGACTAACCGCGCCAGTAAGCTCATCGGCGGGGAAGGTTGCAGCATCGGGCAGGCCATAGGTGAAGCTGATGATGCTGGGGCGGCGAGCGCCGGGCTGCGCGGGCAGGGTGTGCCAGGCGCGGCTCGGTGCAGACCAGAGTTCCTCATATAGATCTGTATCTAGTGTCATTTTATCCATTGGTGATCTGCCTTGGAGGGGTACAATTCATTACGCCCTGCTGATTGTCTTTGCTCCCCCACCCAACCTCCCCCTTTGGGGAGGGGTTAGATTAGATTATCCCCAGCGGGTCGTCAGCGAGGCGGGCTTCGGCCAACGCATCCTGGGCCGCATCGCTGATTGCCTCATCATCGCTCTGCGCCACCCGCTTGAGCGCGGTGGTGGCCGCCGCGCCACCCACCTGCCCCAGCGCCCAGATGGCCGCCAGCTTGACCTCGGTATCATTATCGCGTAGCAGTTCGAGCAGTTGCGGAATAGCGCGCCGGTCGCTCAGTTCGCCAGCAGCGCGGGCCGCCTCGTAGCGCATCTCGGCGGAGCCGCTGCCCATCTCGGCGATGATCGTATTCAGCCAACGGGCATCCATGTTGCGGCCCAT